>PLDE01000154.1 GCA_003135035.1 Candidatus Dormiibacterota bacterium
TTTGGGCCTCGCCAAGCAACTGAGAAACCCTCTGGGCATCACGCCTTAGGGCATGGAGGAGGCTCTGACCGACCGGTCTGCGATGGAAGGGGCGCTCTCGGGGTCCTGTGGCAGAGCGGGGCAAGCGCTCTGTAGCCGCGGCGCCTGTCCCGGCGGATTTTGGCGCTAGAGCTTCTGTGGTCATCGTGACCGAAGCGCCTACAGCTTGGAGGTATCCATCGACAGTGGACCATCGAGGATCGGTTAGGCCGCTCTCTAGACGAGCTACCGTCGACTGGGGTACCCCCATCAGCTCAGCCAGGCGCGACTGGGTCAATTTGGCTTCGCGCCTGAGGTCCACGAGCTGCGCCGCCAACGTAGCTTTTCTGAGACGAGCGTCGAAGGCGGGATCACGATCCCGATAGAATTGGGCAAGACGCCCCAGACTCTCGTCTTCGTTGGAGTCGGCCAAGTCATCTGGCATGTTCGGCTATTATAGCGAATATGCAGTAGCGGTCAAGCCTGCGGTCCAGCCCAAGCTCGGGGGCAAACTCCGCTGTACTCGACACGGCCCGCCGCGTGAGTGCGGCATCTAGGACCTAGGCCTCGTCGCCCATCGGGCTATGGCTTCCTGAGTGACAGGCCGGGGTAGCATTGTGGGATCCGTATCGAAGGGCGGTTTGGCTCGATACACCAAGAGCAAGTGAAACACGTCATCTGTCTTCTGCAAGGTTTCTATGCCGAAGTAGAGCCAGACCCGTGCGCCCCCCGCACTGAAACAGCGCACTGGAGCTGCGACAAGACTCGCGCCCCCGCGCTTCGGGTCACTGACGACATCGCGGAGGGCCCTAAAGGCAAGCGGAGCCAGAACCTTGCTGAGTTCCTCCATTGCAACCAACGTGGTCCGGGCTCGCGTTAGATAGGGCCAGTAGATGGCTCGCCTCGTCACTTCCTGCGCCACCAGCGCTGCTTTGTCGGAGCGAGGAATTTGAGTGCCTGAGAGATCCGCCGGTCGATTTCGTCGGCTTCGTTTGATGCCAGTCTCCGCCCGCTGTCCAAGATCACGTTGCCGGAACGGACCTCGGAATACGCCCGCTCGATCGTGACGACCAAGCCCTCATCCAAGAGTTCAGCAAGAGCCTCATGGTGGGCGTCGTAGGCTCCTTCGGCGAGGCGAAAGGACGAATTGGCTGGAGCACTAGGGATCACCTTGAGGGTCGCCGAGTTGTCGGTAAGCTCGCGTCGTATTCGGCCCAGGCGCCCGGCAGCTCTCCGCCGGCGATCGGCTCTCGTGCTTCCGAGTTGTAATAGCCAGCCAACCACCACTCCGATCAAAGTCGTGCCACTGCCGATCAATGTCTCAATCACGGACATATGATCGCCGAATCCGCGACGTTTATCCAGAATCTACCTATGTTGCGGTTGCTGGTCCACTTGCCAGCCACTACAAGAGTTTGTAGCTAAGTCCCGGTCGCAGCGCTTCCCGGGCAACTACTGGTGACCGTGAGGGGTAACGTAAGCGACCAAAGCGCCGCATCATATGCGATAGTCGACCTTCGACGAGGACGGGCCACTTCGTCGCCACGCCGATTAGGAACGCGGGTTGGCTCTTTCTCAGATAGGGTAGGTCGACATGAACGGTCCCAGCGACAGCCTCCGGAGGGAAGTTCAACGCCAGTGCGAGCAACTCCGAGGCACGCGCGCCTCAAACGGCCTCGTCGTAGACACAGCGCTTGAAGACGGGTTGGAGCGCATTCTCGACGTCATCGGGGAGGAACTGACAAGGGCGCTCGACCGAGGCCGCACGGTCGAACCCGATGAGACAATCGCGCGGATTGACGCTTGGGCCGCCCTCGCTTCGTATGCGGTGGTACGCACATATGGTCCGGAGAGTCCTTGGTGGGGCGGGCGGGCGGGGTGGCGAGCTAGTGCGGTCAACAAACTCCGCGGTTTAGCCGGCCGCTTAGGTAGCGAACTCGAGCACGCAGCCGTGAGCCTCGGCGCAGACAGCTGGTCCGTGGGGGTTAGTTTCCCAGCAGGACTGGCGATCGCCCTGTCCTGGTCCACGGGTACAACCAGGCGCAAGACACAGTGGCACAAAGACGCAGATGCTGTTCTGGACAGATGGCATGCTTCCCTAGAGCGTCTCCGAAGCAAAATGCCGAGAGACTGAAGCTGACCCGACACGCTCAGAGGCGCGGTAGGCTGGAGATCGCTCCAACCGCCTCCGCACTGCACAAGAGCGCGACCCAGCGTATACAGCCTCCTTGATACGCCGTCGACCCAGGATCGTCTCCTCTAAGTAAATGCTACTTGCTGAAACTCCAACCCCTTACGACTTGCATCCACATGCAATGCATATAGAACTACACATCCCTGTAGTCCTCGGAGGCAAGCGAGCTTTGCAGCTGATAGCGTTAAACCGGAGCAGGTAAAAACTACAGGGAAAGACCGCGCTCCTCCCCTTGACATGCTCTGTTCCGCGCAGCACACTCCCGCCAGTTCCCGACGAGATGTCGGGCTTGATAGTCGCCGGCCTGCCGCCGGGCCCTCAGGGGGAGGAACGTCATGAGAATCGCTCGCATCGCGGCATTACCAGTCACACTCGGGATTTGCGCCCTGATGGCAGGGCTGCTGTCCGTCCCAGTAAGCGCCGCCAGTTTCACCGGGGGCCCACCGAGTTCGATCGCGGCGCAGGTGGCCCAGAACAGCGCCTTCGGCGCGACCGAAGCTGCGGCCAACGCGGCGAAGACCGCGGCCTTCAAGGATGGCGATCTCAAAGGGTATGAGCCGCTTGCCGAGCATTACGAGCAACTCATGCCAGGTATCGTCTGCTGCGGCCAGTTCTCGCGAGAGGCAACCACTGCGCTCGTCCAGTACGCGCAAGACACCAACTACTACTGCGGACCGGCAGTGGTGTCCGAGATGTCGGCATCTGTGTATGGCCCCAGTCCCACAGGGCTTAGTCAGTACACCGTAGCGGCATACATGGGAACCAACAGCTCGGGCACCAACCCCAGCCAGGAGTTGAATGGGCTGAACTACTACGTCGGAGATCCTGACTTTGGACCGTCCGAGGCCTACGCCTTCGTGAGTGTGAGTTGGAATCCGACCACAACGCAGGAGAACGAATTTGTTGACGACCTCGACTGGGACGTGAACGTGGGAACACCGGTCGCTTCCGGCGTCTACGAGGTAGGTGACCCTTACTATCCCGCCGACCAGAGCCTGTACCCCCACTTGGTCGGGCATCCGTTTCCAGACACCATCCAGCACTGGGCGGCAGTGGGCGGATATAACTGGAACGACGATGAGGTGTACTATGCTGACTCAGCAACGTACATGAATCAGTTTGGTGGCGGCTGGGCGGTTCCAGCGCACTCGTGGTATTCGCTTGCCAACATGGAAGAGCTACTGGGTGGCGAAGGTTTCATCTGGTAGCCGCTGGCAGCAACTCGGACCCGTACTTGTAGTCGGTGGGCTGCTGGTTGCCTGCTCGAGTGGGCAGCCAGCAGTCACCAGTTCTCGATTCGTGCGGCATTCCGAAGCGGCGTCCAGTGCCATACGGGCAGTCCACTCGTGCCTTGCTAGCAGCACCCCCTCAACGTGGAGGGCTTTGCTTGGTGTCCCTGGGCTGCCACCCCAGAAGGGGCTCGACCTTAGTCCGCTGGCGGTTGCGGGCCACTTCGCCTTTGGCCAGGTGTACTCCGGTTCGTCATCACAGTTGGCCATCGGCGAGGGTAACCTGCTGACGGGCCAGGTCACAGAAGTCGCCCCACTTCCGGTCGACGCTTCGGGCCTAGGTGCGGTCGGCGCTGACCTGCCTTGGATCGTTTGGGAGGAGGGTGACTCCCAATACAACGAAGGGGACTGGAGCCTTCATTCGTGGGATCAGGAAACCGGCGTCAGCCGAGTGCTGGAGACGTCCCAGGAGCCTTCGGGGGCCACTCTCGCTGGCGCGCCGCCCACGCCGGTCGTGTGGGATGGGATGGCGAGCTGGGTCGAGCCGACTACCACCAATGGCCAAGCCAAGTTGCTGGTGGTCGACCTCGCGACCGGAAAGTCTCGGACGCTGGCGGCAGGCGGCGTTGGCGGCCCGGTCCTTGTTGGCCCTTACCTGGTCTGGACTCAAGAGCAGTCCGCGCAGACAGTGACCTTCCGTGCGGTCTTCGCTCGGAACCTCAGGCCCGCCACCTTGCCTCGAGCGCTTCAGGGTACGCAGTCCGTCAGCTCGCTCAGTGGATCGTCCACTTATCTTGCGTGGGGTACGGACGAACTCGCGAAGCTGATGGTCTGGAAGGTGGGCTCGAAGTATCGTGAGGAGTTTGCTCCAGCGGTCCCCAAGGACGGATCTCCCAACTCATCGCCGCTCTTCCAGTTCCTTGTTTTGGCTTGCCCCTATGTCCTATTGAAT
>PLDE01000141.1 GCA_003135035.1 Candidatus Dormiibacterota bacterium
AGGTTGACCAGGCAGTGACCGTTGCTGCTGACGAAGTAGAGAGGACGGTCGAGGAGCTGCTCCCGGCGGAGCACGTCACCGACCGGCCGCCACCACTCCCTGGTCGCGCGTGCGTAGCCGACCTGGGATCCGCCAAGGAGCTGGATGCCCAGGTCCATGGGGCGGGTCGAGACCTCGGTCAGGAAATCGTCCAGCCGAGGGCCGAAGACGGAGCGCAGGCATTCCCAGTCATCAGCCGAGATGACCAGCTGCCGCTGGGCTGCCGGCTGGTCGGGCGGACCTGCCGACCGGGGTCCGGCGCTGAGCAGCTCGTGGGCCTTGTTCCACTCGATCTGCATCGCCACCAGGGTCGGCACCAGATCGTCGAGATCGGAGCTGCTGGCCAGGGCCACGGCCATGGTTTTGAGTTGGGGATTCCACCACCAACGGCGGCGCCGACCGGGGGCCACCACCGGCAGCCAGTCGGCCGGGTCAGAACCCTGGTAGTGGAGCAATTGGGTGGGCGACTGGCCCAGACACACGTGCTCCAGGTCGAGGACCACCGGTGGCAGCCGGTGCAGGCTGTAGAGCAGAGCCCCGGCGTCGAGTTCGACCTGAGAACCGAGCGGGTGCAGCGAGGAGGCCATGCCCAGGTGGGCTCGCTCGAGGGCTTGGAGCCGGATCTCCCCGGAGCTGCGCAGCAGAGAGCGGTAGGTGCGGACGTAGAGCTCAACCTGCTCCTCGCCGGGGCCGAGGGCGTCCGGGGTCCTCGCCTCTCCGCTCACCGCCGCGATCTGCCTGAGCGCTCCCCCGCCCGCGGCGGTCGCTTGGGGAGCGCCCTGTTCAACGCAGCCGCCGGGGCGGTTCCGCCCAGCTCACCGGGGTCTCGGCAGGAAGTGGATCGCTGCTGGGCGGGCGGGGCAGCACCCGCACCGTGAAGCCGTAGTCGCCGGCGGCTGCCAGCACCAGAGTGCCCAAGTAACGGCGGCTGCCGTTGGAGTGGGGCTGGTCTTCGACCATCGATTCGACGGCCGGATCGAGCAGATGACCGTCGGCCCCGATGAGGCCGTGGAGCAGTTCGACCTGGACGTCCTCGGGAGGCAGAGCTCCCAGCTCCACCAGGGCCTCCACCACCTTCTCCTCACCTTCTGGCTGAGCGCTGGCGAAAGACTCCAGGGAGATCGCCCGAGCCGAGACTCGAGTGCTCGGGAAGTCGCGCCGGACGCGCCGCCACCATGAGGCTCTAGTGCGGGCCACCTGGTGGCGATCCTGGGGGGTGAAGACGGCGGCGTCGACGGCCGGCTGGTACATGTCCCGGACGTAGTCAGCCACCATCCGGGATCCCAGCGCCAAGGGCCCCAGGGTTTCCAGCGAGTGCCGTACTCGAGCCAGCCAGCGATGGGGCAGCCCGCTCTCGGTCCGCTCGTAGAAGCTGGGCACTACCTCGCGTTCCAGGATCTCGAAGAGGGCGTTCGCTTCCAGCCGGTCGCGTTCGGGAAGGTCCGCCACCTCCTCGAATGAGGGAATGGCGAAGCCCGACTCACCATCCCAGCCCTCATCCCACCAGCCGTCCAGGGTGGAACAGTTGAGGGCCCCGCTGAGAAGTGCCTTCTCGCCGCTGGTACCGCATGCCTCCATGGGCCGCCGGGGTGTGTTCAACCAGAGGTCTGACCCCTGGTAAAGAAGCCGGGCCAAGCCCATGTCGTAGTCCTCAAGAAAGACGACGGAGGCCCGCAGCTGCTGGGAATGGGTCGCCTGAGATAGCGCTTGGATGATCTCCTTGCCCCGTTCGTCCTGAGGATGAGCCTTACCCGCGATCACCAACTGGACCGGGCGGTCGGGATCAAGCAGGAGGCGGGCGAGCCGCTCCGGCTGGGAGAAGAGCAACAAAGCCCGCTTGTACTCAGCCACCCGGCGGGCGAAGCCAATCGTCAGCGCTGCCGGGTTGAGTGTCCCCTCGACCCAGGCCAACTCGGCCTCGGGCACGCCCCGTCCCCGCTCGGCCACGCCCAGACGCTGGCGAGCCTCCCCGATGAGCCGCTCCCGCCCGGTCTGACGAGCGGCCCAGATCTCCTGGTCCGAAGCCGCCTTGAGGCGGCTCCAGTCGACGGCCCCGTGGACATCCCAGCGGAGGCCCAGGTAGCGCTCCAGGACGTGGCGCATCTCGAGCGACACCCAGGTCTTGGCGTGGACCCCGTTGGTGACCGCCCGGATGGGAACCTCCTCGGGGAGCAGGTCCGGCCAGAGTCCGGCGAACATGCGCTGGCTCACCGTCCGGTGCAGCTTGGAGACGGCGTTGGCCTGGCCCGATAGCCGCAGCCCCATCACCGCCATGTTGAAGGAGTCTTCCTGGCTCTGGCCGGGAAAGTGACCGAGCTCCATGAGGCGGTCCAAAGAGACGCCCACGGCTTCGCACCAGGGCTGGAAGTAGCGGACCATGAGTTCGCGGGGGAAGTGGTCGATGCCGGCCGGAACGGGCGTGTGGGTGGTGAAGATCGTCGCCGCCCGGGCCGCTTCAACAGCCTCCTCGAAGTCGAGCCCCTCCATCTCCGCCAGGCGGCGAATCCGCTCCAGTACCAAGAAGCCGGCATGGCCCTCGTTGCTGTGGAAGAGGAGCGGCTGCTCCCCGGCCATGGCCAGGGCCCGGACCCCGCCCATCCCGAGCAGAATCTCCTGGCGCAGGCGGTGCTCGACGTCACCGCCGTAGAGGCGGTCGGTGACCAGTTCCAGATCCCCGGGGTTGTCGACGCCGGTCGTGTCGAGCAGATAGAGAGGCACCCTGCCCACTTGCTGCCGCCAGACGCGAGCGCGCAGCAACGTCTCGCCCAGATCGAGTTCGATGACATCGCCCGGGACCGCCACCATCCCCAGCTGTTCCGGGTCCTGCTCCTTGTAACCCTCGCGCTGCCAGCCGCTCTGGTCCAACTGCTGGTGGAAATAGCCCTCGTGGTAGAAGAGTCCAACTCCCACCAGCGGCCAGCCCTCATCGGCACACACGCGCAGGTAATCGCCGGCCAGCACCCCGAGACCACCCGAGTACTGGGGGATCCGCTCGCTGACGCCGAACTCGGGGGAGAAATAGGCAACTCGCGGCATCGACCCGGGGGCCAGGGGTCCGGCCGGGGCGGATGTCTGCTCAACGCTGAACCGCTCGACGGCGCGCACCCTGACAAGGTAGCGGGAATCCGGAGTGCTTCGCCCACTGCTTCGAGGAGGTGGCCGGAGCGGCAGGATCCGTCCAGTAAGATCGGCCGGTGATCGCTGAGACGGACCAGACCCCGGAGCCCCCGGCAGCGGGCGGCAGTGGGGATCGATCTCGAGCCTCCCATGACCGCAAGCCCACCCAGGCGCTCTTGGATTTCATGGCCACCGGGTGGGACTCCGCGACCGGTCCTGCGGCGCCGCCGATCGAGGGACTCGACAACTACCAGCGCCGTCGGGCGGAGCTTTCCGAGCGCTTCCCGGGAATGCTGATCGTGGTTCCGGCGGGGGTCGAGAAGATGCGCGCCAACGACACCGAATATCGCTTCCGTCCTGGCACCGACTACCTCTACCTGGTCGGCACCGGTCAGCCCGACGAGGTCTTGGTCATGGAGCCGCAAGTGGATGGCGGCCACCGCTCGCGGATCTTCACCGAGCCCAGCCCCGACTACACCAAGAGCGGGTTCTTCACCGATCGGGGCAAGGGCCCCCTGTGGGTCGGGCCGTCGCGCGGCCTTGAGAGCACTGAGAGCCAACTCGGAGTCCCCGCCGGGGGCATCACAGAACTCCCCAACGCCATATCCGCCTACGACCAGGGCGTCGTCCTGCGTGGGGTGGACCCCAAGGTCGACCAGCTCGCCGCCGACCTGGCCGGACCCGACGAGGAGCTGGTGAGGCAGCTCTCGGAGATGCGACTGATCAAGGATCCGCTCGAGGTGAAGCTGCTTGAGGAGGCCTGCGACCTGACCCGCCAGGGCTTCGAGGATGTGGTGCGAGCCCTGCCCCGGGCGCGCAGCGAGCGCGACGTCGAGGTCGCCTTCTTCTCCCGAGCCCGGGTGGCCGGGAACGACACCGGCTACTCAACCATCGCCGCTTCCGGCAGCAACGCCACCATCCTCCACTGGAGCAGGAATACCGGCGAGGTCAGGCCCGGGGAGCTGCTCCTCCTCGACGCCGGCGTGGAGACCCAGCGCTACTACACCGCCGACGTGACCCGGACGATGCCGATCAGCGGGCATTTCAGTCCGATCCAGCGCCAGATCTACCAGCTCGTGTATGAGGCCCAGCTCGCCGCCTTCGCCGAGGTGCGACCGGGAAACGACTTCCAGGCCACCAACCGGGCCGCGCAGCGGGTTCTCGCTCAGGGCCTGGCCCAGATGGGCCTGCTCCCGGTCAGCGCCGAGGCGTCCCTGGCCAAGGACAGTCAGCTGCACCAGCGCTACACCCTGCACGGGGTCAGCCACATGCTGGGGATCGATGTGCACGACTGCGCCAAGGCCCGGGAGCAGACCTACACCCAGGCCCAACTTCAGCCGGGCATGGTGCTTACCGTCGAGCCCGGGATCTACTTTCAGCCCAACGATCTCACCGTGCCTGAGGAGTTACGCGGCCTGGGCGTACGCATCGAGGACGACGTGCTGGTGACTGAGGATGGCTACCGCCTTCTCAGTACCGGCCTCCCCTCCGCGCCCGACGAGCTCGAGCGCTGGATGGCCGACCTCTGGGCCAAGTCCAGCAGCTGAGCTGGGTCCTAGACCTCCTCAGCTAGCGCTGAGCGCTTCGACCAGCCCTTCTTGGACCCAGCTGAGCAGGTGGAGAGTAGCCAGGGGCGGGCGTCGATGCTCCTGCATGGTGAACTGCTCCTCCCAGCCGTCAGCGCTGATGCCGATCCGTTCCGCCAGCGCCAATCGGACCAGGTTCAAGGCTCGTAACCAGGCCATCGCCGAGTCCGAGGAGAGCAGGATGCGCTGGTCGGATTCCAGGGCCTCACGGACCTGGGCCAGATCGGCAGCCCGCGACTCCGCCAAGTCGGTCCCGACCAGCCGCTGAAACTCTCGCTCTTCCTCCTCCTCCTGGTAGGCGCGCGGGCGGGCCCACTGAGAGTCATCGATGAGTGGCTCCAGGCGCTCCAGGATCTGCAAAAGCGCCTTGCGCTCAGCACGGCTCACCCGGACGTAAACCTGCTCGCCCTGGCGGTTGATCTGAGCCAAGCTCAGTCGCGGGCCAATGTCGCCTGCAGCCCGTGAGCGTGCAGCTGAGCCACATCCACCTCCGCCCGCTCCCGGGGTTCAGTTGCCACCACCGCCTTGCCCTCGTTGTGCACCTGGAGCATGAGCTGGGTGGCGGTGGCCAGGTCGTAGCCGAAGAGACGCCGGAGCACGAACACGACGTAGCTCATCAAGGTGACCGGGTCGTTCCAGACCACCACCTGCCAGGGGCGGTCGCGGCGAACGCTGTCCTTCTGGCGAGCGCCCGTCTCCTTGACCACCAGTTCATTGGTTACACTCACGGAGTCCTACGGTACCGCGATGCTCCGGGATTGGCATTTCCGGTGCTTGGCAGCTGTCCCGCCGCCATGGCCATCCGGTACCCTGATCGCGATGCGCGGATCGGATCCAACCCTCGTCAACCAACGTCAGGGACGCCTCCTGCGGAGCCCGGCCGCGCTCGCGGGATTGGCCATTGGTCTGGGCTTAGCCGCGATCCTGGCTGGCTGCGCAGGCAGCCCCGCGAGCAGCGCGGACACGGGAGTTGGTTGCTCGGTAACCGTCCAGATTCCGAGTTCCGGAAGCACGCTGCTGGGCAGCGTGCGGGCCACCGTGTCGGGGCACACCTATCGCGTTGCCCGCAACATCGGCACTGTCTCGGTCCCCTGCGGAGACCAGGCGACTCTCTCAGCGACGGCTGCCGATCCCAGCCAGCATCCTTTTACGGGATGGAGTGTCGGGGGCCGGACCAGCTCCGCCAGCACCATCACGGTCACGGTGGACGGAGTGGTCTCGATCCTGCCCAGGTTCTTCGTCCCCCACGCCCCGACTCCCTCGCCCAGCCCCAAGGTGAGCCCGAGCCCGTCAGCGACGCCATCTACGGTCACGCTCGACCAGTGGGTCTCTTACGACGCGGCAACCAAGACCTTGACCTGGAAGGTGGTTGCCGGGTACAGGGGAGTCAACCACGGGCTCAGCTTCGACGGCGAAGCCGATGGGGCTATGAAGGTCACCGTTCCCAGCGGTTGGAGCGTGACCGTCGACTTCAGCAACGTGGGAACGACCAACCACTCAGCGGTGATCGTGACCTCGACCGGGACCACCCCGGTTTTCCCGGGCGCGGAGACACCCGACCCCACGATGGGAACAGCCCCGGGTCAGACGGCCACCTTCAACTTCGCCGCCAGTCAGGTCGGGAGTTACCGGCTGGCCTGCCTGATGCCCGGTCATGAGGCGGCCGGCATGTGGGAGACCTTCACGGTCGCCAGTGGAGGAGTTCCCAGTGCCCAGCTCTAGCGTCCTCCGTCGATGAGCAAGGCCAGGATGGGAGCAGCCGTGGTCGACCGCCTCGGCTCTGCTCCCAGTTTCGGCGAGATCGACCGACCCACGGCCGGTCCCGACCAAGTGCTGATCCAGGTGGGAGCGGCTGGCCTCAACCCGATCGACCTGCGGATCGCCTCGGGAACTTTCTACGGCGGGGCTCCGGAAGTGCCCTACATCCCCGGAAGCGAAGGTGTCGGAATGGTGGTCGGGGACAACTCCCCCGTGCAGGGTGAGCGGGTGCGCTTCGAGACCTCGCGGGGATCGAGCGGCGCGCTTGCCGAATGGGCGGTCGCCGAAGCCCGGACCTGCCTCACCCTGCCCGAAGAACTGCCTACGGCGACGGCCGCCGGCCTGGGGGTGGCCGGGATAGCTGCCTGGATCGCCCTGGTGGATAAGGTCCAGCTCAAGGCCGGGGAGAGTGTTCTCATTCTGGGTGCCACGGGAACGGTTGGGCAGCTGGCGGTCCAGATCGCCAGGTTGCTGGGTGCGGGCCGGATCGTTGCCGCCGGTCGCGATCCCGGTGCGCTTGCCAAGACCCTCGATCTGGGGGCGGATGCCGTGGTGACCATAGCCGAGCAGACGCGCGAGTTGCTTCAGCAGGAGTTCCTGGACGCCGCCGGCGGTCCGGTCAACGTTGTCTTCGACCCGGTCTGGGGTCCTCCTCTGGAAGCCGCCGCAGGCGCGACCGCCCAGTCAGCTCGGATCATCCACCTGGGAGAGAGTGCGGGCAGCGAGGCGACCCTCAGCTCCGCCATCGTGCGCGGTCGGCAGCTGACCATCATCGGCCACACCAGTCCCCAGACGCCCTGGGATATCCGCGCGCGGGCTTTCGGTGAGGTGGCCGACCACACCGCGGCGGGCCGGATCCGGCTCGAGGTTGAGGAGATG
>PLDE01000215.1 GCA_003135035.1 Candidatus Dormiibacterota bacterium
GCCGATGCGCTGGCGCTGCCCGCCGGAGAACTCATGGGGGTAGAAGTCGATCGCCTTGGGGCTGAGACCGACCTCGGTGAGAAGCTGGCGCACCCGTGCGTTGCGCTCGTCGCTACTGCCGATCTTCTGCACGTTGAGGGGCTCTTTGACGATCGACCCCACCCGCATTCTCGGATCCAGTGAGGCGTAGGGGTCCTGAAAGATGAGCTGGAGGTCGCGGCGCTGGCGCCGGCGCGCGCCACCGCTCATCTTGGCGATGTCCCTGCCCTCAAAAAGGATCTCGCCTGAGGTGGGCTTCTCTAAGCCGACCAGCAAGCGCCCGATCGTGGTCTTGCCACAGCCGGATTCACCCACCAAACCAAAGGTCTCGCCTTTGGCGATGCTAAAGGATACGTCGGTGACGGCTTTGATGGTACCGATCTTGCGTTGCAGCACTGCCCCGGCGGTGACCGTAAACTCCTTGACCAGGTTGCGAATTTCGACCAGTGGAGCACCCTCGTCGGCGCGGGAACGTTCGGGGGCGACGGCCGGAGTTGCTGCCATCAGACTCGCTTCTCCCAAGCCGCCCTAGCCCGGCCGGGGACGCTCCAAGCGCTCGCGATCATGCCGCTCCCTCGCGCCTGACGCTGCCAGAAACAGGGTTGAAACATGCGTATTCGTGACCAGGGAGATCGCCCCCCAAAGGTGGCTCCTCCTCGTGACAGATGCTCGTCGCGTAGCGGCACCGTGGTTGAAACCGGCACCAGGTCGGTGGATGTGACAGATCCGGGGGAATGCCGGGAATGCTGTAGAGGGCAACGTCCTCACGCTGATCCATGCGAGGGATCGACGCCAGCAGGGCTTCGGTATAGGGATGTCGAGTGCGATTGAAGAGTTCGACGGTATCGGCCGACTCGACGATCTTGCCGGCATACATGACCATGACCCGGTCAGCCCTGCCGGCGATGACACCCATGTCGTGGGTGACCAGGAGCACGGCCATCTTCAGTCTCTGTTTGAGATCGTAGAGCAGCTCGAGGATCTGAAGTTGAATGGTGACATCCAGGGCGGTGGTGGGCTCATCGGCGATGAGCAGTTTGGGCTCGCAGGCCAGGGCCATGGCGATCATCACCCGCTGTCGCAAGCCTCCCGACAGCTGGTGCGGATAGTCGCGCAGTCGTTCCTTGGGACGCGGCATCCCCACCAGTCCCAGCGCTTCCTCGGCCCGCTTCATCGCCTCAGCGCGAGAGGCGTGGCGATGGATGCGGACTCCCTCGGCGATCTGGTAGCCGATTTGCATGGTGGGGTTGAGCGAAGTCATCGGGTCCTGAAAGATGACCGCCACTTCGTTGCCGCGGATGTGCCGCATCTCCTTCTCAGGCATGGTCACCAGCTCCTTACCGCCCAGCTTGATGCTGCCTTCTGCGATATACCCGCCTGGGGGGAGCAAACGGATGATCGACATCCCCGTCATCGTCTTGCCGCAACCGGACTCGCCCACCAAGCCCAGCGTCTCCCCCTCCTCGATGCTGAGGGAGACGCCGTCAACAGCACGAACCTCATTCCGGCGCTGCCGGATGAAGGTTCGAAGACCGCTAATCTCTAATAGCGGGGCCATATCATTACTTCTACTTCAATTGATCTTAGATCGCGTGATGCTGATCGCGGCCAAAGTGAGCGGAGTATAGCGGCCCGGTCCCGGTTCCGGAGCACTTCCTGAGTTCCCGGCCTAGCTCGACTGAGTCGACGGACCGCTATTGTCCTTACCAGAAAAGATGAGAGTCCCAGCTAACGCCCGGCATTTTCCCAGCCTACGCCGGCTCCTGCCGGCGCTGATCAGCCTTGCCATCCTGGCTCTGATCGTCGAATACGTCCACCCCAGCGAATTGGGGAGCGCACTGAGCCGATTCCACCTCGCCTACCTGCCGCTGGTGCTCTTGCTGTCTTTGGCTTACTACCTGCTCAAGGGCTACCAGTGGCACCTTTTCCTCAAGCCCTTGAAGTTGGACCACGGTGCGGTGGAGACCATCCTCATCTACTTTGCCGGTCAGCCCACCGCCATCCTGCCGCTCGGCGAGCTAAGCCGGGCCTTCATCCTGCGCCAGCACGCCAAGGTCAGCCTGGGGGAGGTATCGGCCACGGTTGTGGTTCAAGAGCTGCTCTACCCGATCGGGCTGATCGCGGCCGCCCTCCCGGGAGCGGGTCAGTTCCCCGGGGCCCAGGCGGCGGTGATCGTGGCTCTGTTGGGCATCATCGCCATCTCCATCATCTTGCTCTGGCCTCGAGCCTTCACTTTCGTGATGCGCTTCGCCGTGCGGGTCCCCCTGATCCGCCGTTACTCGGCCGACCTTATGTCGCTACATCGCGACGTGATCTTCATCGCCCGGCGGCCGGCCACCCTGGGACCGGCGTTACTGGGGCCGGTGGCGGCGCTGATTGCGATCGCCATGTTCTACTTCACCATCCGCAGCGTGGGGGTGGAGGTGGGGATCTACCAGGCAGCCTTCGTGTACGCCGTCGCCCACTTGGCGGGAGGCGTCAGTCTGCTCCCCGGTGGCATCGGCGCCTATGAGGGCTCGATGACCTTGCTTTTGGTGGCGTTGGGCGTCGCCACCCCGGTGGCGGCGGCGATCGCCATCCTCAATCGAGCCTTCGACCGGCTCTTGGTCACCGCGGTGGGGACGATCGTCTACTTCGCCATCCGCAGTCCGCTCAACCTGCGCGGCATAACCTTGCTCCCTGACCAATAGCGATAGGCTTGCCGTGATCTTCGGCCATGGCTAGGAGGCGTCCATGAAAGCCATCATCACCACTCCAGGCACCAAGGGCAGCGTGCGGCTGGGCGCCATCTCCGAGCCCTCGGGGACGGGCATGGTGCAGGGCGCCGATGGCAAGCCCGGCGCCGAGGTCGAGGTTGAGGTCGTCGAGGTCGGTGTCTGCGGCACCGATCTGGAGATCGCCAACGACGGCTACGGCGCTCCGCCGGAGGCCCGGGACAGCCTGGTGCTGGGCCATGAGAACCTGGGCAGGGTGGTTTCCGTGCCTGACGGCGTCGATCTCAAGACGGGACAGTTGGTGGTGGCTACCGTACGCCGGCCCTGCCCCGAGCGCTGCCCTCCGTGCGCGGCCGGGCAGAGCGACGACTGCCTGACCGGCAACTACACAGAGAGAGGGATCAAGGGTCGCGACGGCTACATGGCCGAGCGCTATATGGAATCAGGCGACTATCTGATTCCCCTGCCCAGCACGCTGACCAAGGTCGGAGTGCTGATGGAGCCCAGCAGCATCGTCGAGAAGGGGTTGATTCAGGCCTTCAGCATCCAGCGGGGAAGGATGCCCTGGGAGCCCAAGCAGGCGCTGGTCTGCGGCGCTGGGGCGGTAGGACTGCTGGCCGCCATTTTCCTGCGCTTGCGCGACCTTGAGGTCAATCTGGTCGCCAAGGCCGACCCCGGGTCCCCCGCCTACAAGGTCGCCCAGGCGGTCGGGGCGAGCCTGCTCGACGCCACCGAGCACCCGGTCTCCAAGCTGGGCCAGGAGCTCGGCCACATCGACATCATCTTCGAGGCGACAGGAGCGTCTTCTGTCGCCATGGACGCGATCGCCGCGACCGGGCACAACGGAGTCTGCTGCCTCAGCTCGGTGACCGCGGGGACGCGCACGCTGACCGTCGACGCCGACTCCCTCAACCTGGATATGGTGCTCGGCAACAAGCTGGTCTTCGGCACCGTCAACGCCAACCGCCGCCACTTCGAGGCAGCGGCCCGGATGCTGGGGGCGGCGGTGCGCAAGTGGCCCGGGGTGATGGAGCAGATCGTCACCCGGAGAGTCGCCGCCGAGCAGTTCGCCGACGCCTTCACCCGACAGCCCGATGACATCAAGACGGTGATCACCTTTTCCGGAGGTTGAGCCCGATGTTCCCTCAGTCCCGAGGCCGTTTCAGCCGCCAAGCCCACTGTGACCTGCCCGAAGGTACCTTCGAGGAGGAGTTTGCCCGCCAGGGCTTCTTCGGTCCGGCCTCGCATCTCTACCACGCCCACGCCCCCACCGAGTGGTTGCGCATCGAGGGCCCGCTTCGCCCTCGGGCCTACGACCTGCGCCGGGTGGAGGCCGCCGATGCCGAGGACCCGGCGGCCGCGCTGACTCCGGTGCTGGGCAACCAGGATCTGCGCATCAAGCTCTCGCGCCGTACCCAGGCCATGCCCTTCGCCTACCGCAACGCCGACGCCGACCTCATCTACTTCGTCCACCGCGGTGCCGGCGAGATGGCGACCGACTTCGGGCGGCTCTACTACGAGCAGGGGGACTATCTGGTCCTGCCCCGAGGGACGACCCACCGGATCTTCCCGCAGGGAGAGGAGAGCTTCCTACTCGTGATCGCCTCCAGCGAGATGCCCGAACTGCCCCCGGCCGACCGCATGGGACAGCACTCGCCCTTCGACCGTGCCGTTCTGCGGCTTCCCGAGATCCCCTTCAGCGCCGGTCCTCCCAATGCGGTAGGCGAGTGGGAACTGGTGATCGAGCGCGAGGGCCAGTGGACGCGAGTCTTCTACCCCTTCGATCCCATCGACACGGTGGGCTGGAAGGGCGACCTCAGCGCCTACGCCCTCAACGTGCGGGACATTCGGCCGGTCACCTCGGGACGGTACCACCTGCCCCCCTCGGTGCACACCACTCTGCGCACCTCGGGCTTCGTTCTCTGCACCTTCACGCCCCGCCGGATCGAGGGAATCGACGACGAGGGGGCGGTGCGGCTGCCCTTCTACCATCGCAATATCGACTACGACGAGGTCCTCTTCTATCACGCTGGACAGTTCATGAGCCGGGCCGGGATCGACGCCGGCATGATGACCTGGCATCCCCAGGGCATCCACCACGGTCCTCAGCCCAAAGCTGTGGAACGGGACCGCAACCTGACCAAGACCCACCACGACGAGGTGGCGGTGATGATCGACGCGGTTCATCCCCTCCACCCCCTGGCCGGAGCCGAGCAGTCGGAGATCCTGGAGTACGCCGAGTCCTGGATGCCCCAGATCGACGACTGACGATCTGATATGCGTCTGGGAACGGTCGGGATACGGGGCCCGCTGGGGCTGGCAGCGCGAGTGGTGGCCGAGTTCGGCGACTCCCAGTCCGAGGGCGGTCGCCTGATCGACGTCACCGCCGCCGGCGAGCTCTGGTGGCAGGGGCAGGGTTCGGGGGATCCCGCCGGCTGGGCTCTGGCGACCTTTCCGCCCGACCTGGCCCGTCTACTCAAGGGAGGGCGCCGGGGGCTGGAGATGGCAGCTGAAGCTGTTGATCTGGCCGCCCGGGAATCTGCCGAACGCCTCTCGCCCTCGGGTGCCCGGCTTCGGTACCAGGCCCGGGAAGTCGAGCGGCTGCCGCTCCTGAGACCGCCCTTGCTGCGCGACTTCTACGCCTTCGAGGAGCACGTGGCGGCGGGTGCCCAGCGCCGCGGAGAAGCGATTCCCGAACCGTGGTATCGCCGGCCCGTCTACTACAAGGGCAATCCGGCGACGCTCCTCCCGCCCGGCGCCCTAGTTCCCTGGCCCGCCTACACCGACACCCTCGACTACGAATTGGAAGTGGCCTGCATCCTTCTCTCGGGGGGACGCGACCTGAGCCTCGAGGCGGCCCAGCAGGCGATCGCTGGCTACACCGTCTTCTGCGACTTCTCGGCGCGGGACATCCAGGCTGACGAGATGCAGGTCCGGCTGGGGCCGGCCAAGTCCAAAGACTTCGCCTCCGGCCTCGGACCCTGGCTGGTCACCGCCGACGAGCTCGGGGATCCCTCGGAGATGGAGGCGCGCGCCTATCTCAACGGTGAGCTGGTGGCCCACTCCCGGCTCGGCCAGGCGCGCTGGTCCTTTGCCGAGATGGTCTCCTACGCATCCGGGGGAGAACCCCTGGAGGCGGGCGAGGTGCTCGCCAGCGGCACCGTGGGGGGTGGCAGCGGCCAGGAGCGCGGGCGCTTCTTGGAGCCAGGTGACCGAGTCGAGTGCGAGTTGGAGAACACGGGCCGGCTGGTCCACGTGATTGGCCCCCGCCACGGCGGCGGCGGCGAGCTGGTGGCCAAGCCACCCAGGGCCTGAGCTCCGGCACAGGCTACAATCGAGTTCGATAGAGCGGTCCTGGTGCCGTATCCCCACTTCAGTCCGGAGGTCCGCAGTTGGCAAGACGCTCGATGGGTGGTCGCGCTCGCCGTGGACCCTCGCGCCCTCGGGTCTCTCGGGTTACTCCCCTAGAGGAGAAGAAGGAGGAGACCATCGAGATCGAGGGCACCGTGGTTGAACCGCTCCCCAACGCCCAGTTCCGGGTCGAGCTCCAGACCGGCCAGACCGTCCTCGCCTACATCTCGGGCAAGATGCGCAAGCACTACATCCGCACCCTGATCGGAGACAAGGTCAAGGTCGAGCTCAGCCCCTATGACCTGACCAGGGGCCGGATCACCTTCCGCTACAAGTAGGCCTAGCCGCGCTCGCCGAAGTAGGCCACCGTACGGCGCAGTCCCTCGGCCAGCCCGACCTTGGCCGTCCAGCCCAGCCGGGAATTGGCCAGAGCGCAGTCGAGGCAGCTCCGCCTCTGCTCCCCGTCCCGGGCCGGACCATGGCGTGGGGGTGAGGTGGGCTGGTCACTTCCCCGAAGCTCGGCCACCGCTCGACTCAGCTCCTCCGCCACCTCGACCACGCTGGTCTCCAGGCCGGTGCCGATGTTGTAGCTCCCGAGCGGCCCTTGGAGCAGAAGTAGCGCCGCCTCGACCAGGTCACCGACGAACACGTAGTCCCGGGTCTGCCGCCCATCCCCGCTGATGAGCGGAGTCTGTCCCGCCAGCAGCATGCCGGTGAAGATGGCGATCACCCCCGCCTCCCCGTGGGGGTCCTGGCGGGGACCGTAGACGTTCCCCGGCCGGAGGGCGGCGGTCTCCAGTCCGTACGAGGTGGCAAAGGCCGCCAGGTAGGCTTCCCCGGAAGCCTTGGCTGCTCCGTAGGGAGAGGCAGGGAGCAGGGGATGCGACTCCGGCGTGGGCACCGCTTCCGTGTCCCCGTAGATGGCTCCCCCGGAGGAGACAAAGACCACCCGCCGGACCGCCGAGCGGACGGCCGCCTGGAGAAGCCGGACGGTTCCCACGACATTGACCTT
>PLDE01000150.1 GCA_003135035.1 Candidatus Dormiibacterota bacterium
GGCGTAGAGAGCCAGTAGGGTGACCTCACTGATCCCGGTTGCTACCCCAGACGTGAGCGCGTAGCGCAAGAGCTTGTTGACTCGCGGTCTCTCGACCAGTCGGCGAGCTGTACCCATCAGCGACCAGGATGCTCGGGCAACACTGTCGGTGGACGTCGCGCTGCCGCCGGCCTCATCAGAACGAGCTACCACCCCGCTGATGAGCGTGTTGGACCCTTGCGCTGCCACACCTACACCCTCTCACGTACACCTCGGACACTCCTGGGACCTTCCTGAGAATTGCCCGAGCGCGCCCCGTTGTGAGCCGGGATACACTCGCGAGCGAGCGTCAGAGGAGGACCACCGTCGACGATACAGAGACAGGCCCCAAGAATTTCGCGGCCAGACTGGAGGACGGTTGGCGCGCCGACGTCGCCGCCGATCAAGCGCTGGCCAGAGAGCTGGTAGCCGAACTGATCGAGAAGGTTGAAGGTCTGGAGAAGCGGATCGCCCACCTGGAGCGCCGCGCCTAAGCCAAGGCTCGACGGTCAGCGCGATTCCGTGGCGTCAAAGGCGGCGGGCCTCCTTCGGCGGCTAGATCGGTCATCCCGGCGCCAGAGAGCGCTAAGCGGCGGACGAAGTCAGGGCTGCGGAGGTGCCTAACGCCTGGCCGCCAGCGCCTTCGGCTACGACCTTGACCACGGCTGGGCTGGAGGCGAGATGGATGGCAGTCTGGAAGCCGTCGTCCTTGACCGTGGTAAGCGGTTGCAGATCCGACAAGTCCGAACCTCCCAGGACCTCCCAGGCGCGGGTCTCGGTCGACCCGTTCCAGCTCGCATAGATCGTCACGCCCCCGCTGGAGGCCTTCTGCTCGGCCAGTGATGGGGCAGTTGCCGGGGTTCCGGTCCAGTGGAATAAGAACGCCCGGTAGCTGTTGACCGATCGTGCCGCATAGTGGGCGTCGAAGAGCAATTTGCCGCTCCGGCTGTACTCCGAGACGGCTCCGCCTGCGCCCCAACCCACAAAGTCGTCGCCTCCCGGCAGCAGTTCCGTGTTCCCCTGAGAGTTGACCACTAGGCCGTCATGACTGAGCGCCCGCTGTAACGTCACCCGGCGCTGGCGAAAGTTGACATGGAGCACGACGGCGCGGGCGGGGATCATCGCCTTGGTGGCGTCCTCATCGTCGAATATCGAGAAGGTGTTTGGGCCATGCATCTCGACGTCATGCTGGAGCGCAAAGTTCGCACCCTTCTCCATGGTGAAGCTACTTTTCTTGCCGCCCAGCCACCAGATGACCTGGCCGGTGGCCTGGGCCACGTCGTAAGCGGCGTTGGTGTTGCGGGAGGAGACGAGCACGGTGCCGGAGGGCAGGGGGTCAATCGAGTTGACATGGAAATAGTCGTAGTCAGCAGTTGCTGCGTAGTTGATGTAGGACTGGTTGGGCGCCACGTGGTCCAGGCTGTGCCACTCGAAGAGGACGTTNNAGATCGGCCTGATAGCCATTGCCTGCCTTCACGGTAGCGACCACCTGGTACGAGGAGTTCATGATCAGGTCTTCGCCGGCTCCCGTTCCCCCGGTGATTTCGCCCTTCCACCAGGTCAGGCTGGGCTGACCTTGATACGTTTGCACCTCTAGATCAGAGGCGGAGACCTCGGGGGGAAGCGGGTCAAACCAGACCAGCTGACCCTCCCCGTTGACAATCTCCGGTCCGCCCAGCTTGGTACCGCCTTTGGGCTCTAAGAAGACGTAGCCACCGCCCAGCGACGACGGCACATCGACCTTGAGCTTGGGAACCTGAACCTTGGGCATGCTCAGGTAGGTCGTGGTCGGCTGGGGACCCACTGGCGCCGCCTTCGAAGCCGGGGCCTTCGTCAGCGGCCCGGGCGGGCGGGCGATCGAGAAGTGATAGGAATCGCCCCTAGCTCCACAAATGGGAAAGCGGGCGGAAACGGTTACCGTCTCGCCCGCCCGAAAGGGCTGGCCCGGATAGAAGCTGGCGCCGGCATTGTCTGAGTCGGCAACCCAGCGACCTTGGTGGCTTCCGGTGGCCGACCCCGAGACGGTCAGCGGGTCGGTCTCGGCGGTGCCGGAGGCAATGTTGCGAAAGCTGATCTGGGTGGTGGGCGAAGCCGTGTGCGTATCCGGGCTCGGGTACGCACTCGCCGCGGTGCAAGCGGCACTCGTCGCCAAGGGCTTGGCCGGGGCCGAGTTGACGCTGGCGCAGGAACACAGAATCGGAACCAGTCCGGCGCCAAACGCGATCGCAAGCAGGCGGCGGCGAGACGGTAAGGCGGCCCGATTCCGAATGCCTCGTTAGCCAAAGTCCGCCACAGGCAGGCAGTCTAGCGGGCGATTCCGGGAACGGAAGTTGGGAGAAGGCGCCAAGCCCGGGTGGGGAAGCAGAGTTGGCCTCCGGCACTCCCAGGAAGTGCTAATAACTGGCACCTAGACTCCCCCTAGTGGTTCTCCTAGCTCCCGTACCCGTCCCGGGCTCAGTCCGCCGGAGCACGCCTCTGTCTCTTGGTGGTCGGGATGGAGACGTCACTCCCACCAGCTCGGCGCCCGCGGCCCCATGTCATCGGAGCCGCCGGCGGGGAGAGCACCATGGCCGGTAGAGGCGTCAACCGGACCATGGTCCGGCGAAGGCGCCCGTTTTTAGTACCCCTGATCGGTCCGAAAGCCTTCCAATGTTGCGTGCGGACCCAGTACTACGTGAAGTACCTCGCCCTCCCCTGCATCTTCGGCGTGGCCGCGGCCATCGCAGCCGCCCTCACTCAGAGCCGCATCCAGATCGTTCTGGCGGGAGTCTGGGGCGTGTGCGTCCTCTACTGCGCTCTCGGACTGCCTCTCCTACTCACCTGGACCAGGAGTTCGAGTCGGCTGGCCAGCGCCAAGCTCAGTGCCGACCTGGGCTATCGGATTCGAGTCCACGGCGCCGGCGGGTCCTTAGATATCGAAGCCTGGAAGCGGACGATCGACAATGCCATGGAGCGGCACCGGAGGGCCAACTCCGGACACTAGCTCCGGACTCAACGTCGGCCGATCAGGATCGGCTATTCGCCTTCGCGATGCGGGCGTCTAGGCGCTGCAGCCCGTCGTAGGCCGCGTACTTGTAGGCGTCCGCTCGAGTCGGGAAGTTGAAAGTGGTGTCGATGAACTCGTCGACGGCGCCGCCCTTGTGGAGCACGGCCTGGGCGACATGAATTAGCTCGGTCGCCTCCTCGCCCAAGATGTGCGCACCGACCAGCTTGTGATCACTGGCGCGGAAGACCAGCTTGACCAGGCCCTCGGTGGATCCCGCGATCCTCGCCCGGGCATTAGCTTCGAAGTAGGCTCGGCCGGTCTCCACATCCTCGNNGTGTAGATGCCGGTCGGCACCACCGGATCGACGGCATCCTTGAAGCGGATGTCGAAAGCTCGGCACATGGCCACGCGCGCTTGCTCCATGGCCACCGATGCCAGCCCGGGCGGTCCGATGATGTCTCCCGCCGCGTAGATCCCCTTGACCCCCGTCTCAAAGTTCTGGTCCACCCGGATGCGGCCGCGACCGTCAACTTGGACGCCAGTCTCGGCCAGTCCGAGGGCCTCCACGTTCCCGGCGCGCCCGACCGCGTGGAGCACGACCTCGGGGCGGAGGGTCTCGCCGTCGACAACCACGACCAGGCCATCGGCGTCACGTCCGACCGAGTCCACCTGGGCTTCGAGCATGAGCCGGACTCCCGAGCGCGTGAGACTCTCGGCGAGGGCTCCTGACATCTCACCGTCGAGCATGGGTAGCAGCCGCACCCCGCGATCCACCAAGGTCACGCCGACGCCCAGGGCAGCAAAGATTGACGCGTATTCGGACCCCACCGGTCCTCCGCCCACGACCATCATCCGTTGGGGCAGACGCTCGATCGACAGCACCGTCTCCGAGTCATGAACATCGGGGTCGTCGAAGGGGACCTCGGGGGGATGGTGGGGATGTGATCCCGTAGCCAGAAGGATCACCCGAGCTCGAAGCGTCCTCTCCCCGCCATCCTCGGTCCGCACGATCACGGATTGATTTGGACCCAGCCTGGCCTCACCCTGGACCAATTCGACACCGTGCCGAGTCAAGTTCTCGCGCACCGCGGCGGACATGGTCGTCACCACATCCGCGGTGCGCGCCCTCAGTCGATCCATCAAGAGGTCTGGCGCCAGGCTGATCCCGACCCCGTATATGTCCCGGCGCGACCAACCGCTCAGGTAGACAGCCGTGTCTCGCAACGCCTTCACGGGGACGCCACCCACCACGGTGACCACGCCTGGGCGCGGCGGGGCTCGACGTTCCACCACGGCGACGCTGTGTCCGTGATAGGCGGCCTGCGCCGCTCCCTTCTCTCCAGCTGGGCCCGAGCCGATCACGACCAAGTCGAAACGACCGGCCTTCGGTGAACTCGCCCTCATGACCCTACGGAGGCTAGCAGGACGGAGTGAACATCCGAGTCGGCCACCGACTTCCGAACTCCGAGAGCGGAACCGACCCGAGCATTCCACCTCGAGCAGAGTGGTCAGCGCAATCGGGGCTCCGCTGACGTCGACGGAAAGACCCCACCGAACGTCACCGTCGGAGACAGCATGCAGAACTGGACTGGGATCGCCGGGAAGCGCGTGATCATCACCGGCGCCACCGCCGGCATCGGACTTGCCGCCGCCGAGGAGCTGGCGCGCCGTGGTGCCCGCCTTGGCATCGTGGCCCGGAGCGAGGCCAGAGGGGCGGCAGCCGTGGCCCAGATCAAGGCTGCGGCTGGGCCCGCAGCCGAGATCGATGTGCTCCACGCGGATCTCAGCTCGCAGGCCTCGATCCGCCAATTGGCCGGTGAGATCCTGGGACGTTATCCCGGATTAGACGTCCTGATCAACAACGCCGGCGCAGTGAACGGCTCCCGACGCCTCACCTCGGACGGTCTGGAACTAACCCGGGCGGTCAACCACATCGCCCCCTTCCTGCTCACCACCCTGCTGCTTGAGCGCATCCGCGGGAGTGCACCCGCCCGCATCATCACCACCAGCTCGGTGGCCCACCGCGGTGCACACATCCCCTTCGACGACATCAGCGCCGCCGGCGGCTATGGGGGTAGGGGCTTCGCTCGCTATGGGCAGACCAAGTTGGCCAACATCCTCTTCACCACCGAGCTGGCCCGCCGCCTGGAAGGCAGCGGGGTAACCGCCAACTGCTTCCACCCGGGATTTGTGGCTAGTGGTTTCAACCGCAACAACGGCGGTTTCATGGCATTGGTCATGATTCTGGCCCAACCCTTGGCGCGTACCCCTGAGCGAGGCGCGGAGACCTTGGTCTGGCTAGCCGATTCCACCGAGGTGTCAGCCGAGAGTGGAGGCTACTTCACCAATCGGCGACGGGTGCGGCCGGCGGGGCCGGCGCTAGATCTGGAGTCGGCCCGAAGGCTTTGGGACCTCAGCGAGGAACAGGTTGGGATGGGATCACCCCCCATGGTGTCAGGCTCGCTCGGCTGAAAATCTCTGGCGGCGGATGAGCCGGCTAACTCACAGCATCCGGCACCACGTCTGCTTGACCGGGCCGAGCATCCGGAGGCTAGCCAACCCGGTACTGGCGTCGGGCTGGGAGGTTCCGCTGGCGGCCAGGTGGCGACACCCACTTCTGGCGCCGGATCGCATAATTTCGACCGTGCCAGCTCTGATCTCACTCGCCGAGAAGCCGACCCTCGAAGGTGAGCTCGTGCTGCTTCGTCCCGTCCAAGAGGCGGATGCGTCCGGGCTGGCTGGGTTGGACCCGGAGACGCTGCGCCTGACCGGGAGTCAGGGCACGCCCAGCCTGGCGGCCTTACAGGAGTGGTATCGCTCCCGGGCCGAGCACCAAGACCGGCTGGATCTGTCGATCATCGAGAAGGCAACCGGGGAGTGGGCGGGCGAGGTCGTACTGAACGATCTCAATCCCGAAAATCGCTCCTGCGGGTTTCGAATTCTCCTAGCCGGTCCCCATTACTTCGACCGCGGTCTCGGTTCCGAGGCAACCCTGCTGATCCTTCGCTATGCCTTCGAGACAGTCGGTATACACCGGATTGAGCTCGACGTCTATGCGTTCAATCCGAGGGCCCGTCATGTATACGAGAGAATCGGCTTCTTGCATGAGGGCACCAAGCGCCAGGCCCTGCTCTGGGGAAGGGACTGGGTCGACGCCCACGTCATGGCGATGCTAGAGCAGGACTGGTCCCGGCACCGCCCCAGTTCTGTGCCGGCACTCGACGAACGATAGGCGGGAGTCCTCCCTCATGAACTATGCAGTGATTCTTCCCGGCGGCAGCGCTCCCCAGCAGCTCGAACTGGCGACTCTCGCGGAGCGCTCGGGATGGGATGGCGTCTTTGTATGGGAAGCCGCCTATGGGGTGGACGCCTGGTCGCTGCTGGCGGCCATCGCGACCGCGACGACACGGATTCGGATCGGCACCCTGCTGACGCCACTGCCGTGGCGGCGGCCTTGGAAGGTCGCCAGTCAGGTCGCAACTGTCGATCAGCTGTCCCAGGGCCGGATCATTCTCACCGTCGGTCTTGGTGCCCTGACCGGTGACCTGCCCCTCACCGGAGAGATAACGGACCTGCGCCAACGGGCCGACCTTCTCGATGAAGGCATCGACCTGATCCAGCGGTTGTGGTCGGGCGAGACACGCTATCAAGGTCGCCACTACGCGTACGACGGCGGAGATCGCAGCGACCTGAGCGAAGTGGTGACGCCCGTGCAGCGGCCCATCCCGATCTGGGTTGTCGGGGTATGGCCGCGACCGAAGGAGATGGCGCGGGTGCTCCGCTGCAACGGAATCGTGCCCCAGTACGAGCTAGGCGACCGCGAACCGAGCCCAGAGGACGCCGCGGCGCTGCGGACCTGGCTCGACGCCCGGATCACCGGCCACTTCGACATCACCGCCGAGGGAGAGACTCCCAGTCACGACCCGGAGGCAGCGAAGGCAGAAGTCTCCCGGTGGGCGGAGGCGGGCTGCTCGTGGTGGCTTGAGACTCGTTGGGAGATGCCCCACAACAGCCCAGAGCGCCTGGAGGAGGTACGCCAACGCCTCACTGCCGGACCTCCCGGCACAGAGCCCAAGTGAACGGACAGCCACGACCCGGGAGCTAGCCGCCCGGCGCTGTAGAGCAGAACCGGGCCGCGAGCCTCAGCCTCGAGCACACCTCGGCGAGCCGCTCCTGGTCGGAATCTCCAACCCCAGTGGCGCGACACCTCCGCAATCGGGGCCCCGGCGGGGTAACCTTCGAAGCGCGTCAGGCGGTCCATAGGAGGCGCCGGTGGTCTGTTCAAGCTGCGGGACTCAGGCGCTTCCGGGCAGCAAGTTCTGCGACAAGTGCGGAGCCCAACTGGCGCGCCCGTGCCCCGCATGCAGCTTCCCGAATGACCCGGCAGCCGCCTTCTGCAGGGAGTGCGGGGCAGCCTTGGGAGCAGCCGGCGGCCGGGTAGCCGCAGAACCGTCGCGGCCGGCAGCAGCCGCTGCCGTCTCCCCCACTGCTGCCGAGGCCTCCGCGGACGACATGGTCGAGCTCAAGGTGGTGTCGGTAATGTTCGCCGACCTGGTCGGCTTCACCGCGCTCTCCGAGGCACGGGACCCCGAGGAGGTCCGCGAGCTGCTCAGCCGCTACTTCGATGTCTGCCGGGCATTGGTGGAACGCTACGGCGGCACCATCGAGAAGTTCATCGGAGACGCCGTAATGGCGGTCTGGGGGACTCCAGTAGCCCAGGAGGACGATGCCGAACGGGCGGTCCGGGCGGCCCTCGACCTGGTCGAGGCGGTGGCCGCACTGGGCGAGGAGGTGCGAGCTCCCGAGCTGGCAGCGCGGGCCGGAGTACTGACCGGTACGGCAGCCGTGAATCTACGTGCGAAGGGCCAGGGAATGCTGGCCGGCGACCTAGTCAACACGGCCTCGCGGATTCAGGCCCAGAGCGAGTCCGGCACAGTGCTGGTCGGCGAAACCACCAAGCGGGCCACCGAGG
>PLDE01000250.1 GCA_003135035.1 Candidatus Dormiibacterota bacterium
CAACCACTTTTTGAGATCAAAATGGCGCAGACGACGACCTAGCGCTCAGTAGGCCGCGCCGGCTTGAACGCCAAACTGAGTGCCCGCCGCCCCTCGAGCTACCAGCGACCGAGACCGCGCGTGGCTGCCCCGGCGTCTCCCTGCGAGACGCCAACCCTCATGCTGGAGTCCCAAGCGAGCGCAGGGGTCCCGGTCCAGCACCAGCGGGAGGGCACCACGCCACGCCACGCCACCAGCCTGGGGAAAGGTACTGTCATGCATGCCCACGAAGCGCTGATCCGGGAGCGCTATCAAGCACTTGCCGACCGCGACCTAGGTAAGTTGGCAGGCCTGCTCACCGACGACGTGAAGTGGCGAGTGCCAGGCAGCAATCCGCTAGCCGGTGAATACCACGGCCGCGCGGAAGTCGTGGGATTCTTCCGTCGGCTGATCGACCTGACTGGCGGGACTTCCCACGTGGAACCGCTTGCCATCTTCGCCGACGAGAGTTGGGGTGTCGCCGTGGAAGGTGGTTCAGCTGCCGGATTTGCCGACCGGCACGTAACGGTCTACCGATTCCGTGGCCACCGGATCGCCGAAGCGTCGTTCCACCCGGGCGACCAGTACACGCTAGACAGGTACTGGCGCAAGAGGAGCTGATGCTAGGCGGGCTGACAGGCTGCGCCTCCGGTCATCCGCGCCCCTCGACCTCGATCTCGACACTGATTAGCGCCGTCAACCAGGATTACCCAGAGTCGCCCCCAGTGAGGGTGGCCTCAGCTTCACCCGGCACCGCCGGGGTGAGCTGACCGCCAGCGCTGGCATTGTGGCGTGACTTGAGGGTGCAGCCGCAGCGCTCGATGCACTGGCCAGGGTTGAGCGCGCGCGTCCGGAAGGGAATGCTTCCGGAGCACAATGGGCTCATGCTGGGGGGCTGCCGCTCACCAGGGTGCCGAGCACAATGCCTCGCCGATAATGAACTAGCTGCCATCATCGACGGGTGATCGCACCGTGAAAATGGTGTCCGCCCGACTATCGCGAATTGGAGGTTCTATGCCTGAGCAGGAGTACAGCATTCACTACGCAGCACTGTTTTCAGCCCTGCAAATGATTGACGTGCAGGAGTTGATAGGCAAGGTGGAAGATCCCTGGTATAACCAGACCTTGATCCAGGTCGGTGACGTCCTTGTGCGGCTTGGCGTTATGAAGGGCGAGTTCCACTGGCACAAACATGACGAGCAGGACGTATTTTTCTTTGTTCTCGACGGGCTGTTCCGCGTTGAGTTGGCAGATAGGGAAGCCGTCGAGCTCGGCCCTCGACAGGCCTTCTCTGTGCCCGCCGGCATGCTTCACCGGCCCGTTGTGCCGGTCCGGAGCGCGGTCTTGATGATCGAGAAGGCGGGAGTCGTTGCCACCGGGAATTGACTGACGCACTGGGGACGGTCCCGCCTCTAAGGCTGGCAGAGGACACTGGCGGCGGTCTATGGCGTCGAGGGTGCGAGTCCACCCGGTCTCGCCTCGACCGCCGCTAAGGTCTCGGTCCCGAAGGGAATCCTTCGGGACTTGTAAGCCCACCGGGCCTTCGTCTCACAGCGGCGAGACGGTCGGACGTACGCCCAAGCGTTAGGAAATGTCCGCCTTCCGCTTTCCAATTCGAATAGGTTCGAGGGCTGAGGCTCAGGTTCCTCACCACCGAGCTGGCCGTCAGACCCGATTGGACCAGCAGACCAACAATGCGCAGGACATATTCGCGCTCGCTAGCCGAGGCACGGTTCGCCCGCCAATTGCGCTTCTTCGCGTCCAAGATGAAGATCAGGTCGTGCCGTTCCAACACCTGACTTGGCTGAGTGACACCGGGACCAAGGCCAGTGACGAGCTTGCCGCCGCGAGCCTGGCCCAGGATGACATGGAAGGCCTCGGCGGTGATGGGCTCCCCGGTGGTTCTGACGAAATGGCCCTCTCCAAGAGGAACTCCTTCCAGGAGCTCTTGCGGCTCCGACATGGGCTCTCCTGTGGGCTACCGACCAGACACGCTCATGCTAGACCTCCGGCCGACTACTCGAAAGCCGCGCGGAGCCTGAGCATCTATACACCTGGTCCGGAAAGTAATGCTTTGGGATTCGGTACCTGACCATGGCTAGGCCGTCCCCCGGGGTAAGACGCTCCGGTCACTACCGTTACTCGGGCGGAGCCCCACCTCCTCGGCCATCGTGCCTTTGATGGATAGCGTGGCGGGTGCAGATCACTGGAGCTGAGTCTCGCTCTTTCCGATGATGGCTATCTAAACGTCCCGCCCGCGGGCAGGAGGGGAGCGATGGGTACGAGTGTGGCTCTTGGGTTGGTGCTGCCGATGCAGGAACGGCCTAACGACGGTGCCAAGCCGACGTGGGCGGAGATCAGCTCCTGGGCTCGTCGCGGCGAGGAGCTGGGCGTCGACACGGTGTGGCTGGCAGACGAGATCTTGTGGCGAGTGCCCGAGTGGCCTGGCCCGCGTGGCTGGTGGGATTGCCTCACGATGACTGGGGCGATAGCGGCGAGCACCTCCAAGGTGCAGGTGGGGACGTGGGTGATGTCGGCTCTGCAGCACAACCCGGGAATGGTGGTCCGGGCTGCTGAGACGCTGGATGAGATCACGGGTGGACGCTTCGTGCTGGGGCTCGGTGCAGGTCACCGGGGAGGGGCCTGGCCTTCGGGTTTCCGGCCGATAAGACGGTGTCGCGCTACCTCGAGGCGCTGGAGATCATCGTGCCATTGTTGCGCGGTGCGTCAGACGTGACGCTCGACGGCAAGTTTCACCACACCACAGGTGCTGAGGTGCGCCCTCGTGGGCCTCGACCGAGCCGCGTACCGCTGATGATGGGCGGGCATTCGACGCGCACGATGACGTCGGCGGCCACGCATGTCGGCACGTGGAGTGACTTTGCCAGGTCGAGTAGCTTGCCCGATGCGTTCGCCGCGACGATCGAGCAGCTGGATCGGATCTGTGAGGGGATCGGGCGCGACGCGGCGACGATTGGCCGATCAGTCGGTGCCTTCGTCGAGCCGGGTGACGCCAAGTCGGCCGAGGCGGCAGGGCTTGGTGTGGCAATCACGGGCTCGGTCCAGCAGATCACGGACACGATCGCACACTTCGCCGAGGTTGGCGTAACGAGGGTGGAGATCATACCCTGGCCGCCCACGATCGACGCCCTCGAGCAGCTAGCACCCGTGTTCGCCAATATTGCCTGAGCTTCGGCTTGAGTTCCTAACCTGCCGTGGATGGTCCGAAATGAAATCATCAGGGACCGGCGTGGGCAGATCCCTCGTGGACATGCTCAAGCGGTGCACCTCTCCGGGCCGCCGTTTTCAGCTCTCGAGAGTCCGAGACCCAGCCCGAATACAACGTGCATCGCGTGCCGAAGAGAGAATTGGTGACCTCGCTGGAGGTGGTCCGACAGGCGCGCCGTCTATAGGCGGTGCCGGACCGCCTGCTCCACGCCGAGGGGATCGAGCCCAGGCCGGGGGCACCAAGGCGGGTGCCTGTCAGCGAACGCCGGCCACGTAAGGGACAGCTACGGGTCATGGCTGGGCTCTGCCGATGGCCGCCAGCCGCCGACGGAGTAGGTCGGCCAGGCTGGCGATGGTGGCTGAGACTGACGCTACGGCCGGACCCCCCAGCTCCCACACGGGCACCCCGACGCCGATGGCTGCTGCCAGGGCGGCGTGCTCCGGGATGGGCTCCCCCACCAGCGGCGGACCCGACGGGCCGCGCAACTGGGCCAGCCGGTCGGCGCCCTCCCGGGTTCGTCCCGCCCGGTTGACAATCACCCCCAGGTCGGCCAGCTCCGGCCGGTAATGCTGGCGGACTACGGCCAGGGTCCGGGCCACGTCCTCCAGCGATGCCAGGCAGGGCAGCGATGGCTCGGTCACGGTCACGGCGCCGTCGGCCGCCACTAGCGCCGCCAGCACCAGCCGACCGAGGGGCGGGGGGCAGTCGACCACGGCCCAGCGGTAGCGGTCCGTGAGCCCCGCCAGCTCCCGGCTCAGGGTCCACTCTGCCTCCGGCCGTAGGTCATGCTCCGCATTGGCAAGGGCCAGTGCCGACGAGACCACATGCACCCCCCACTCAGTTGCGGGACGTATGGCCGCCGCCATGGGCGATGCTCCAGCCCACACGTCCGCCAGGGTCGGCGGCTCCGCGTCGCCCCCGAGCAGTATCCGAGTGGCTGAAGCTTGGGGGTCCGCGTCGACCAGTAGGGCCGGCCAGGCCGCCGTCGACCACCTGGCGGCGATGTGGGCGGCTAGCGTGGTCTTGCCGACGCCGCCCTTCTGCGCCACCACGGCCAGCACCCGCACGGCCCGCACCATATCGGAGCCGGGCGGTCTGTATGGCTAGCTATACAGGCCACCACCGTAGCGTCGCCCGCCGAGAGAGCTCGCCGCCGCAGCTCGTGACTGCAGGAGAGGCAGATCGGACCGGTCCTCACACCCATCCCACTGTCAGCGAGGTGGTGATGGATGCCTCCCAGCAGGGCTGTGGGCTGGCGCCTTACCTCAGCTGATCCACTCTCCTAGGCGGGAGCGCATGCGGCCTCCGATCCGCCCCAGGACAGCTCCTCAACTTCCAGTTCCAGGCGCCGGTCCTACTCTACCGCCAGGCAGGTGATGGTGCGGACCACCCCGCTGACGCCCTGCAAGTGGTCCACGATCAGGGTGCCGATCCCCTGCACGTCATCGGCCTGAACCTGGGCCACGGCGTCGTACTCGCCGGTGATGGCGTCGACCTGGAGCACCCCGGCATCCTGGCGTATGCGGTGGACCACGTCCATCACCTGCCAGGCGCCAGCGTGGAGCGCATCTCCTCCTTCGTAGGGACTCGGCCAACAAGGCACCGGTTATTCACCGGTTATCCACCGCCTCCTCCGCCGGTCCCGGCCCGAGTTCGTCGTCGGGGCCGCTCCCGGGCGCGGTGGCCAGGCTCACGGCGATGAGCACCGGCCGCTCAGCCACGCCTTTCGCCATGCCGCCCACGGCCGGATGAGGTGGCCCGGATATGAACTGAGCATGGAGGCTCGCGTCGGTCAGGATCAGATCGCAGCCTTCGGCCGCCTCGATCCACCCTGTACCAGGGACCGGGCCGGGTTGGTCGCGGAGCCGGCCCGGGCGTGCGGGGAGCAAGACATCACCCACCTGGGGCGACCGCTGCTCCGAAGCCGGGTTCCTCTCTTCCGCCATGATTCCTGATGCAGCCGCTGACTCTGCAGCCAGCCCGGCTCCGCCCTAGGCGGGGGTCCGCGCCGGCACCGCATGCTCGTCGCGGCCAGGGGGGATGGAGCTGGCCCAGATGCCTTGGGTGCCCCTTTGACCGGCCGTCGTCGGACGAGCCATCTGCGCTTCGGGCTCACGTTACTCCGATCTGCGACCGACGGTGCATGACCTGGGCGAAGGGCGCTATTGCGCTTTGCCGGCGATTCAGCCTGCCTGGCCCTGGTCACCGTGGCCCCGCGCTTCGCGGGTGCTACTTGGCGATCCGGTTGACCCACGCGAAGATCGCGCCGATCACGCTTCCCCCGAAGGCGAGCAGGGGCCCCATAGAGCCGGCCTCACCGAGATCCGATTCGTTTGGGGCCGCCGGCCCGGGGAGCTGACGCGCCCGGGATCGTGACCTGATCGGGCGGCCGTGTCCAGCGGGCGGGGTCCCGTCAAGGGGCCCGGCTGGGGGACATTTGAGATCGCGTCGCAGAGTGACCGCGCTTGTTTTGTGTCACCGGCAAATGGGCAGAACTTGTTACACCGCGGCCGCCAGCGCCGGCTCGGGCGATGCCAAAGGGCAGGTCCCTGAACGCGCCCTCAAAGCACATGGCCGCAGCCCCAGTCACCCGCCACTCGCGCCTAGTGAGCAGCCCGTGGTGTCTCGCCAGCCGGCTGGTCTCGGCCGGGGACCTCCTAGCGGCCTCCGATCAGGTCGGAGACCGTTCCCGGTTTCGCGAACGGAAGCGTATGTCCCTCCCCCTCCACCACCTTCAACCTCAAGCTCGGATGGCGGCCCAAAGCCGCCCTGACGTCGGCCAGCGGCAGCTGACGGTCACGGCTCCCCCACACCACAATCGTCCGGTCCGCGACGAGCCCCAGGCCGGGGAGCAGCAGCGATTGGGAGTGCAGGGCCAGGGGCCGCATTAGCCTTGCCAGCACCGCCAGGTCCGAGCCCGGCCCGAAGCGCAGCGCCACTCCGCGCCGGTATGCCTCCATCGGGGACGGCCACGGAGCCAGTTCGCCCCCGCCACCGACGCTAGAGGCGCGACGGCTGACCATCCGAATCCGCCGAGCCCGGTCAGCGGCCGCAATCAGGTCCATCACTCCCGGCAGAAGCACCAAGTTCCACTGCAGCGGGATGCGTCGGTCAAGTCCCAGCGGGCTCAGCAGCACTAGCCGCCGGACTCGCTCCGGGTGCGCCGTCGCAAAGGCCCCGGCCGCCAGCCCGCCCACGGAGTGGATCACCAAGATGAAGCTCTGCAGGTTAAGTTGGTCCGCGACGGTGGCAATGACACGCACCCAGGGGCCGCGGGGGTGACCGCTGAAGCCAATCGGATCGCTGAGCCCAGTTCCCGGTCGGTCGATCGCCACCACCGGGTGTCGGGAGGCCAACCGCTTGATCAGAGGACCGAACTCCCCCGCCGACGCTGCCAGCCCCGGGAGCAGGACCACGGCGTCCTCACCGTCCACCTCTCCCGCCTCCAGAACGTGGACCCGGCCCACTTCGGTGTGGAAGTAGCGGTGCCTGGCCGACAGCCTGAGTTCAGCCATCCAGCCGTCCAAGTAGGACTCCAGCTCGTCCAGCGGGGGGGCAGCCACCCACGCCCTCCGGGCCCACTTCACTAGGTCGGCGTAGCCCAGGGCACCCAGCGCTGCCAGCCCGAGCCCGGCCGTGCTGAGCCGACGGTTTGGGAATCCTATGGCCGCTCCTCCTCTGCCACCGTTGGCCCTTCTACCTCCCGCGCCTTCTCTGCGACCGCCCTCGCCAGCCCCTCTTCCGTCGCCTCCTTCAGCCACTCTTCCATCCCGCCGACCTGAGCGCCGCTCGGGCCGCCCCGGCATCCGCCTCCGCGCAGCAGGGGCTTTATGATTGCGTCGCCAAGGTCGGCAGGACGTACCACGAAGTCGTGACCTACCAACCTGCGAGCCATTATTGGGGGCTCCAGTGGTACGAGGTGGCGATCTACCTCGGCGCTGCTCTCCTCCTCGGCGGATTCTGCCTCTGGTGGGTCAGGCGACACCTCGTCTAATCACGTCGAGCCAACAGCCAAAGCGCGCTCCGGTTTTGTCGCGCTAACGCATACCCAACGTAACTAATGGACAGGGCCGCCCCTCTGCGATAATGGAGTCGACTACGCGCGAGGCACCGACACCAGCAAGGGCGGCGGTGCGGAGATTTGTGGACGATCGACAACTTATGCTGATGGACGAGGAGAGATGGTCATGAAGGTATTGTTCGTTGCAGGCTTCGGCCCTATCATCACTGATATAGATAGAAGCAGAGATTTGTACATTAAGACACTGGGCCTGCCCCTTAAAGAAGAAGATAATCACTATTTCCATACTGAAAGCATTGAGGGCGTCAACCATTTCGCACTCTGGCCTCTGTCGCAAGCGGCTGAGTCATGCTTTGGTACGGATAAGTGGCCTGAGGATATTCCAGCCCCAACCTCCTGGCTTGAGTTTGATGTCGAGGACATAGACTCTGCAACGAAAGAGCTCGAAGCTGCTGGCTACAAACTGCTTGTGGCCGCGCGTAAGGAACCATGGGAACAAATAGTCACCAGATTCTTGAGTCCCGAGGGCGTATTAACCGGCGTTACATATTCACCATGGCNNACCCATTCCTGACTGTCAGGCATCTTCGGGCTCACGCGTCAGGTTGAAGGCCGGTTCTCTATTGCCTGACACTGCAAGAACCACTCCATAGATGTCATCCTCACAGAGGGCAGCGTCTGTACAGGAGAAAATTCGCATGGCCGGACAGCGTATCGGGTACGTCCGAGTGATCACGGTCGAGCACAACGCAGTGCGTCAGCTCGACGGAGTGGCGTTGGACTGCACCTTTACGGATCGAG
>PLDE01000117.1 GCA_003135035.1 Candidatus Dormiibacterota bacterium
CGAGCCCGCCGCGCCCGCGTCCAGCGCCGAGCCCGAGGAGCCAGCGGGAGCTGCCTCCGAGGACAGCCCGGAGGAGGCTGCAGAGGCGGCTGAGGCCAGCAGCAGCGAGGAACGGGCTCAGCCGGCCGACGAGGACGCCGAGGAGGCCCCGGCCGAGCCTGAGGCGGCCGGCGGCGAGGAGTGAAGTAGTGCCCGAGTACGGCGAGTTGGTGCGCTACATGGTCCAACAGATGGTCAGCCAGCCCGAGGCTGTCGAGGTGGGGGTTGAAGAGGACAGTCACCGGGTGACAGTCCGCGTCAAGACCGCTCCCGAGGACCTGGGCAAGCTGATCGGGCGAGGAGGTCGCCACATCGAGGCGATCAGGATGGTTGTCCGCTCCGCCTCGCTGCGGCCCCGTGATCGGGTCTACATCGAGGTGCGCGATTGAGCGAGCGTCCGGAATGGGTCCGGGTGGCCCGGGTGCTGCGGCCGCATGGCGTCTCCGGGGAGATGACCGTCGAGCTCCTCGGTGGCGACCGGGGTCGACTGCTGCCGGGGATGGCTTTGCGCTCGACCCAGGGTGAGCTCGAGCTGGAGTCGTCTCGGGGCGACGGAGCCCATCTGATCTGCCGCTTCCGGGGGGTGTATGACCGCGAGGCCGCGGCTCCTTTATCAGGCACCTACCTAGAGCTACCCACGGCGGAGCTCCGGCCGTTGCCAGCCGGGGAGTTCTTCCACTTCCAGCTGGTCGGCCTGGTCGTCGAGGATCCGGAGGGTCGCCGTCGCGGTGAGCTGGTTGACGTCGAGGCCTACCCTGCCCATGACGTCTACGTGGTCCGTACCCCGGCCTCGGAACTGCGGGTGCCCGCGGTGCGCGAGGCGGTCCTCGGGATCGATCTCGACCGCCAGCGGATCACCGTCGCCGAGCCCTATCTGGAGGGGTGGATCGATGCGCTTTGACGTGATCACCCTCTTTCCCGACGTCTTTCCCGGCCCGCTCGGGGCCGGGGTGGTCGGCCGGGCCCTGGAACAGGGTCTGCTTGAGATCGAGGCGCACGACCTCCGCCAGTGGGGCCTGGGTGTCCACCGCCAGGTGGACGACATCCCCTACGGGGGTGGGCCGGGGATGGTGCTGCGGCCCGAGCCGCTCTTCCAGGCGGTGCGCGCGGTGACCGAAGCGGTGGCACCGCGGCCGAGGGGGATCCTCCTGGCAGCCCATGGGCGCCGGTTGAGCGCTGACCTGGTCGAGGATCTCGCTGGGGAGGCGCGCCTGCTCTTGATCTGCGGCCGTTACGAGGGGGTGGACGAGCGAGTCAGGTCCGGACTCCAGTTGGAGGAGATCTCGCTGGGTGACTTCGTGGTCAGTGGTGGCGAGCTGCCTGCCATGATGCTGATCGACGCGGTGGCCCGCCGTCTGCCGGGCACCTTGGGGGACCCCGAGTCGGTGGTGGACGAGAGCTTCAGCGAGGGGCTGCCGGAGTACCCCCACTACACTCGGCCAGCAGTTTTCGAAGGAATGGAGGTGCCTGAGGTGCTCCGCAGCGGCGACCACGCGAAAATCGCCAGCTGGCGGAAGCAAGCAGCTCGGGAGCGGGCCACTCGGCTGCGGCCCGACCTCCTCAGCGGCCGGGCAGACCAGGGGACGGTCGAGCCGTTCGCCAGAGATGAAGAAGCGGGTTCGGGCGCGGCTGTCGCCGGCGTCCCCCTGGGAGGTGCGCGGTGAACATCATCGATCTGCTCGAAGAGGAGCAGCTCAGAGACGACGTCCCTGAGCTCAGCCCCGGGGACACGGTCAGGGTCCACGTCAAGGTCGTGGAGGGGACCCGGGAGCGGATCCAGGTGTTCGAGGGGCTGGTCATCGCCCTGCAGAAGGGTGGGGCCCAGCGCTCGGTCACGGTCAGGCGGACCGCCCACGGGGTCGGGGTCGAGAGGACCTTTCCGGTCCACTCTCCGCGGCTGGCCCAGATCGAGGTGGTCCGTCATGGCCGGGTCCGCCGGGCCAAGCTCTACTACCTGCGTGACAAGGTGGGCAAGCGGGCCAAGATCCGGGAGCGTCGGGACAGCGCTGGCAAGGGCGCCGTCGCGGAGGAAGCTCCAGTTCTCGCCGCCGAGGCGGAAGCTGCCCCGGCTGCCGAGGCGGCTCCCAAGCGGCGTCTCTCGCGGAGCCGGGCCAAGGCGGACTGAGGTGCTCACGGTGTCGGTAAGCCGCAAGGCCTAAACTGGCCCACGTGGTGGATCAAGCGAAGCTGGTTCTTGTCGTCTCGCGACAGGCATCACGCTCCGAGACCATCTCCAAGGCGCTCGAAAAGCGCGGTCTCCGCATGTTGGCCTTTGAGAACACTGCCGCTGCCGCCGGGGGAGTTCGGGAGTCGGGTGCCGAGGCCGTACTTATCGAGGTCACCGACGATGACCCCGATCTGCTTCCACTGATCCAGCTCATCCGCAGTGGCGGCGACCGTCCGGCCATGCCCGTCCTGCTCGTGGTGGCCGATCCGGAGGCGCCTCTGGTGGCCGCGGCCACCGAGGCGGGTGCCACTACGGTGCTGCCCCGAAGCAGTTCTACGCAGGCGGTCGCCGAGACGCTGCGAGCGATGCTGGCCGACGGCGCCGCGGCGCTGGCAACCCCGGCGACCGCGGACCTCAAGAGCCGCAAGGGGGCGGGCGAGCTCTGGGTCGTCTGCGGACCTCGGGGAGGAGTCGGCCGGACCGCCCTAGCCAGCAACCTGGCCGTGATCGCGGCGGAAACCCTGCGCGTGGCCCTGGTCGACAACGTCCCCCGTTTCGGCAGTGCTCTGATGGCCTTCAACCTGCCACCGCAGACCCCCACCTGGGTAGAGCTCGCCGACCTACCCGGTGACGAGGACCTCCTCGACCGCCTCACCCGCCACCCCAGCGGGGTCTCGGTGCTGCCCGCTCCCGGCCGTCCCGAGCTTTCCGATTCGGTGGCGCCGGCGGCGGTGGGAGCGCTCATCTTTCGCCTGACCAGGCTGGCCGATCTGGTGGTGGTGGACCAGGGCGGGCGACTGGATAACGGGGGCATCGACCTCCTGGAATCCTGTGATCACATGATCCTGGTCGGCACTCCCGACAACCCAGGGGTGGTTGGACTGCGGGGCTGGCTGCGCATCTGCGATCAGCTGCAGATCCCCAGGGAGAGGATCTCAGTCGTTCTCAACTGCGTACTGCCCTACCACCAGGTCGACGCCGAGCGGGCCAAGCGCGTTCTCGAGCAGCCGGTCCTGGCGCTCCCGCATGGCGGCATCGACGGGGTGCGCTCCCTGAGCGGGGGGGAGCCCCTGGCCTGGAAGCACCCCTCCAACCGCTGGGTCAAGGCGATGCGCAACCTGGCTATGCAGATCTCGCCCACCGTCGGGGCCAAGCTCAAGCACTAGCCGCCGAGCCGGGCAGGGGCCTGGCTCTCTACCCGATCAGTCCGGGCGCGAGGTCACCGCTTTGTAGGCGGCGCAGTTGGAGAATCGGTTAGGCACCCCCTTGGCCCGAGGCCGGCGTCCGCGGGCCGGTGGAGGCACCTCTCCCTCTTCGTTGCCATAGCGCTCCCAGACCGACTGCCGCGACATCCCCAGGCGGTCGGCGATCTCCGCCCAACTGAGGCCCTCTGACCGGGCGGCGACCACCGTCGCTGCCTTGCGACTGCCTAAAAGCACCGCCAGGGAGCGCAGGGCGAGGAGTCGGTCGGCAGTGGGGAGGCGGTCCAACTCCTTCATCACCAGTCCTGTCGCAGCGGTGGCTACCGGGCTGGCTGGGTGATAGCTCATTAGTCAAGGATACCTGACAAAAGGGTAGAATAGACGAGGACCGGCGCCAGGTCGGGAAGAACCGCAGACACAGGAGACCTTGATGGAGCAGAAGACGGTTACGGAAGGGACCCTGGCGGTGAGCGACGCCAGCTTCCAGCGCGAGGTGCTCGAGGCAGACCTGCCGGTGCTGGTCGACTTCTGGGCCGACTGGTGCCCGCCCTGCAAGATGATCGCCCCGATCGTGGAGGAGCTCGCCGTCGAGTACCAGGGCCGGCTCAAGGTGACCAAGGCGGACTATGACGAGTGCCCGGGCATGGCCGGGACCTACGGGGTGATGAGCATCCCGACCTTGATGGTTTTCCGCAACGGGCAGACGATCGGCCGGGTGGTCGGCTACCAGCCCAAGGCAGCTCTTCGGCACAAGCTGGACCTGCTGCTGGCGGCAGGCTGAGTCACCCCAGCTGTGGCTACTCGGCGGCTGAGGTGGGAGCCTTGCCCTCGGGCCAGTACTGCTCTTCCAAGATGTCTTCGTCGCGGAGGCCCGCCCGGAGCATGACCGCGCGCCCGGCGGAGATCATGCCGGGGTGGCCGCAGAGGTAGACCATGCCCCGACCGGGCCTGATTCCGGTCCGGTCAGCGTGCTTGCGGAGGACGTCCTCGGCGCGGCCGACCTCCCCCTCCCAGCCGGAATCGCCCCAGGGGCGGCTCACCGTAGGTACGTACTCGAAGTCAGGAAACTCCTCACTGAGCTGAGCCATTTCCGGGGCGTAGCCGAACTCGTGGGAGAAGCTCGCCCCCTGGACCAGGACGATCTTGGGGGGTAGGACTTCCTGGCGCGCCTGCTGGCGTTGGAGCTGACGCAGGATGCTGGCGAAGGGGGCGATCCCGGTGACGGTGGCCAAGAAGAGGTGGGTGCGGTCAGGCGCCAGGCCTGCCTTGAGGAAGACACCCTTGGGCCGTTTGCGCATGAGCATCCGGTCTCCGACGCCGAGGGGATAGAGGAAGGGGGTGAGCGCCCCGTCGGGGATCAGTTCGACGAAGAACTCAAGTTCCCGCTCCTCGGGTGAGGAGACGATGGAGTAGGGGCGCTCCAACGGTTTGCCCTCCACCTCGACGCCCAAGGTGGCGTACTGGCCCGGCCGGAAGTCGAATGCGCCTGAGTGACGGACCCGGATTGACCAGAGGTCGGGACCGTAGTCGCGGCGCTCGACGATCTCTACCGATTCGTATTTGTCGGATAGCTCGGTGGCCAAGGCGGTGGATCTCCCGAACAGATGGCTGGCTCGGGCAAGTGTAGCCAGCGCCGATTTCCCCTCTGAGGTGTGGAAGTGGGGGCGGACGGGGAAGCTGTTGCTAGAATTCCGGCTCGCCCCAACCGCCCATCCGAGGAACTGCTCTAGCTGATGCCCGCATCGAACCTGATCATCGTCGAGTCGCCGAGCAAAGCGCGCACGCTCAGCAAGTTCCTCGGCAGCGACTACGACGTCAGGGCATCGATGGGCCACGTGGTGGACCTGCCCAGGTCCAAGTTGGGCATTGACGTCGACCACGACTTCGAGCCCGATTACACGGTCATCAAGGGCAAGGAGGGGCAGCTCCGCGATCTCAAGTCGGCTGCCCGCAAGTCGAAGCGGGTGCTGCTGGCGGCCGACCCGGATCGCGAGGGCGAGGC
>PLDE01000140.1 GCA_003135035.1 Candidatus Dormiibacterota bacterium
AGGTCGTGATCAAACCGCCGAGGACGATCCCGATGAGGGCACCGATGTTCCAGCCCACCGCATTGAATCCGTAGGCGCGCCCGCGGCGCTCGGGGGGAAACGTGTCGGCAATGACCGCTCCACTGTTGGCCGCTATCAGAGCCCCGCCGACCCCCTGGAGCACCCGGAATCCGATCATCGCGGGCTCGCTCCAGGCGAGGGCGCAGAGCAAGGAACCGACCACGAAGACCACGAACCCCGCCTCGTACATCCGTACCCGACCGAAGATGTCGCCAAGCCTGCCGACTTGGGTCGAGAGCAGGGTGATCACCAACAGGTAGCTGACGATGATCCAGACCACCGAACTCAGGCTGGCGTGCAGAGAGCGCTGGATGTGGGGCAGCGCCAAGACCACGATGGTCGTGTCCACGGCGGTGATCAGCACGCCGGTGGCTATCACTGCCAGCGCCCAACCGGGCGACCCGCGCTGCGCCGAAGTCACTCTGGTGGCCACGAGGGTTCAGCCTACCTAGTCACCGGAACGTTCGGCCCGCGCGGGCCGCATTGCCGGGCTTTAGCTAGCGATAAGTCAGCCCCTCCCCGCTCCTCGGGGTCGCTGGCCAGTTAGGTGACGACCGCTAGCGACTGCAGAGGAGTGGCACTGGGTGGCAATCTAGCCTGGTGCCTGACTCACCCATCCAACATTTGCCCACGCCCCTGCCAGAACACGTTGCGAGGGTGATCATCAACCAGGTCACGCCTCAGGTCGAGGGAGGGCGCTTTCCAGCCAAGGCCGCGGTTGGAGAGGAGTTCCCGGTTCGCGCATGCGTCTTTAGCGAAGGGCAACCGAAGTTGGTCGTGCGCGCCCGCTGGCGGATTTGTGGGGAGAGCTCGACTCCGGGTTGGCACTTTGTCCGGCTCAAGGGTCGTCTTGATGACTTCTGGATCGGCAACATCGTCTTCACCGAACAGCGCCAGGCAGAATTCCAGATCGAAGCTTGGCGAGATGAGTTCGCCAGCTGGCGAGGTGACTTCCGCCGCTGGCTACGGGCGGGCGCTGACCCCAGCCAAGATGTCCTCACCGGGGTGGAGCTGGTGCGATCTCGGGTCGAGCTTCTTCCCGCGGCGACCCAGACGCTCATCCAGGGCAGGCTCGAGCAACTGGAGCGCGGTCCTAGCTCCCAACTTGAGCGGTATCTTCTCGACCCCAGAACCGCCCGCCTAATGGAACAGGCGCTGGTCCAGACGCCACCGGTGCGCGGCTCGGCGGTGCCGGTCTGGGTGGAGCGAAGGACCGCCCTGTTCGGATCTTGGTACGAGATGTTCCCCCGCTCCGAGGGCTCGTGGGGAGGGTCCTCCGGGACTCTTGCTTCGGCTCAGTCGAGGCTAGCCGGGGTGGCGGCGATGAACTTCGATGTGCTCTAGNNCCCCCCCATCCACCCCATCGGCACCACGGCGCGGCGGGGCCGCAACAACGCACCCATCGCAGCTCCCGGTGAGCCCGGCAGTCCGTGGGCGATCGGCGCTCCCTCGGGGGGCCATACGACAGTTCACCCCGACCTGGGAGATGTCAGCGATTTCAGGTTGTTTCGCCAAGCGGCGGAAAAACTCGGGCTAGAGATTGCCTTGGACTACGCTCTCCAGTGCTCACCCGATCACCCCTGGGTGACCGAACATCCCGATTGGTTTGAGCACCGTCCGGACGGAAGCATACGGCCCGCGGAGAACCCACCCAAGCGCTATGACGACGTCTTCCCGATCAATTTCGGATGCGCCGACTGGCGCGCTCTCTGGCAGGCCTGCTACCAGGTTCTCGAGTTCTGGGTTGGCCAAGGCGTGCGCATCTTTCGAGTCGACAATCCCCATACCAAGCCGGTGCCCTTTTGGGCCTGGGTCTTCGCCCGCCTTCGCACCGACCATCCCGATGTGATCATGCTGGCGGAGGCCTTCACCCGGCCCGCGCTGATGGGCGAGCTCTCCAAGGTTGGCTTCAGTCAGACATATACCTACTTCACTTGGCGCTCGACCAAGTCGGAACTGCGCACGTATCTGACTCAGCTGACCAAGATCACCCCCGACTATCTACGCCCCAACTTCTTCGCCAACACCCCTGACATCCTGACCCGGGAGTTGCAGGAGGGCGGTCCGCCGGCCTTCCGGTCCCGTCTCGTCCTGGCCGCCACCCTCTCCCCCGCCTACGGCATCTACAGCGGCTATGAGCTCTGTGAAAACCGGCCCCAGTCAGCCCACTCCGAGGAGTACTGGGACTCGGAGAAGTATCAGTACCGGCCCCGAGATTGGCAGGCGACCGACTCCCTCGCCCCTCTCGTCACCAGGCTCAACGAAATTCGCCGCCTCCATCCGGCTCTCCAGCAGTTGCGCCGGCTCTATTTCCACAGCACCGATAACCCCTCGGTAATCGCCTACTCCAAGCACACCTCCGACCGTGCCGACGTCGTCCTGGTCGTCGTCAACCTTGACCCCCGACAGAGTCAGCGAGCGACACTCAGGCTCTCCTTGAAGCAGCTGGGGACCAAACCAGGGGCAGCCTTCCGCGTCAGCGATCTACTCAGCGGAACAAGCTGGAGTTGGTCGGGCGGTCGCCAAGAGATCGCCTTGGACCCGACCACCGCTCCCGCCCTGCTGCTTTCGGTAGGGCGATGAACCTAACTCCCGATCCCCACTGGTACCGCGACGCCGTCATCTACGAGGTCTTCGTTCGGGGCTTCTTCGATGCCAACGACGACGGCGTCGGCGACATACCGGGATTGGTCGCCAAGCTCGACTACCTGCACTGGCTCGGGGTGAACTGCCTCTGGTTGCTGCCAATTTTCGCCTCGCCGCAGCGTGACGGCGGCTACGACATCTCCGACTTCTTCACGGTACAGCCGGAGTACGGAACGGTCGCAGACATGGAGCGGCTCATCGCCGAGGCGCACTCGCGAGGGATCCGGGTCATCACTGACCTAGTGGTCAATCACACCTCGGACCAGCACCCCTGGTTCCAAGAGGCCCGCAGCAGCCGGCAGTCGCCCAAGCGCGACTGGTATGTCTGGAGCGACACCACCGACCGCTACCAGGACGCCCGGGTGATCTTCGTCGACAGCGAGGCCTCCAACTGGACCCTGGACCCGCTGACGGGAGCCTATTACTGGCATCGCTTCTTCAGTCATCAGCCCGACCTCAACTACGA
>PLDE01000127.1 GCA_003135035.1 Candidatus Dormiibacterota bacterium
TTGGCAACGCGTGACCCCTCCCCGCGAGAAGGTGAGCAACTGATCTGCGGTATGCGCCACTTCGCGCCCGACTTGAAGGTGATGACCAAGCATAGCCTCAGCAAGCCAACACCACCGACGCGGGCAACTCCATAGCTGAAGGACCCGATCTCATTCCAGAGCAGGTGCCGGGTTCTCACATCTGCTGTGATATCTACGCCTCGGACGTGGGTGACGATTCGATTGCCACGCCATCCCGGAATCGCGACGAGGAGACCCATGGCTGCGATAGCTGCGGCTCTAGCTCGATGGGCATCATCTTGAGCCCCGATAGCAGTGGCGATTAATATCGCGGCGAAGATTCCCCCGGTAGTCATCCACATGGTCCTCGGCCAGCGAATGCTGCAGACATGCTTACCGATCAGCGGACCAGACGGCTCTGCTAATTCGCCAACGTTTCAGACGAAATTCGCAAATGCCTCCTCACTTAGCCATTTGCGAATTTCCGGACGCACCAGCTGACGGGCATTTACTGATGCGCCGCGGAGCGATTTGCCAGCCCCATATCCCGATTGTTCCAGAATTTGATCTCAGGTGCCACTGCGGTCGAGATCGGACTGTCTTGATCCCTACATAGCCGTCGGATCTGAGCGTCGTCATCCCAGGACGACGTCTGAGCTTCGGCGGCGTGAGAATCTCCTCGCGACCCATCCCTCGTACAGCGGCGCTGCGCCTGGCGAGATGGCGTAAGGGCGGCTGAACGAGCAGCATTCCCTCGGAATCAGGGGTTCCACCGGTGCAGCGGCGAGCGATCTCCGACCGACCAGTTGTGCCCGAACGGATCGCGGAAGCCACCTTGGCGGTGGATCCCCCACGGCATCTCATGGTCCTCCACTTCGGCGCCAGGGGAAGCTCCATGGGCGATCGCCTTCCCGACCACGCGATCGGGATCGTTGACGAAGAGTTCGATGCGCGCGCTGGTGGCTCCGACGCGATCAGGGCTGAGTTCTGTCGGATTGGCCGGGTTGATCTCGTGTAAGAAAAAGGGAGCTCCGGCGATTTCCAGGCCAGCGACGCCGCCCAGACTCCAAAGTTCGCGCGCCGCGAGCGCCACTCGGTACCAAGCAATCGCAGCTTCAGCATCCGGGACGATGAGCATCACTGAGATCGCCGTCGGTGGTGGTGCGGAGTCCTGGTCCGTCAATGCCATCCTCCCCTTTCCAGCGATCCCAGCACTCTAGCAGCGCCTGAGACCCACTGCTCCTGGGTACGGTCAGCGCCCTTCAAGCAACGTTCCAAGCTCCGGATGCCTTTCTTGGATTAGGCGTGCCTTGACGCGGGGCTGATCTAGGTCGCGGACGCGGGTCCCGGCTATTTAGTTCCTGGACAACTTCGGAATGAGGCTCTTCGGGCAGCCAAATAAAAGTTGTTCCAGCAACCAAGTCGGATTTCTGCAGTTTCTGATCTCAGGGGGCTTGGGGTCGAGATCAACCCTATGGAACATGCCGCACTACCCATCCGAGGTAACGAGTTCCTATCCTGGAGCACCATGGCGGCTGAACCAAAGTTCCGATTCTCGCACGTCCGAAAACTCAGACGTGCGCAAATCTTGACATTTGAACTAGAACACGCTACTCTAAATCTATGGAAGGCAGCACGCGCCAGTTGGAGACGACGCCAATCAGATCCCCGGAAGCTCTAGGGAGAGCGCTGCGACGCGCTCGAAGGAGGGCTGACCTAACCCAAGAACAACTGGCCGCCCGGGTCCTCAGACGGCGCCAGGAGATCATTGCTTTGGAGTCGGGTCGAGAAACCAGGGCGCTACAGCTCCTATTTGACTCTATAGCAGCTCTGGGCCTGGAGCTGCGCCTCGCGGAGCGCGGAAGCCGGCGTGCAACTTGACCTATGGCTTCACGGGAAGCTTGTAGCTGAAACTCTCCAATCCGCGCCAGGGAAGGCGATGCGACTGCTCTATCGCGAGGACATCAATGAAGCACTTGGTGACGAGGTCCCACTGCTGTCTTGCTCTCTGCCAACGCCGGGGCCGACAGAGCCTGCCAAGACGCGGGCTTTCTTGGAGGGTTTGCTTCCAGAGGGGCGAGCTCTTCGGACCATGGCGTCCAAGCAAGACGTTCTCCTGCTCAATGATGCGCCGGCGACTCTTGAGGACCTAACTTCCCTGCTTGGGGGATATGGGTGGGAATGTGCCGGCGCGATAATGGCTATTCCGCACGGGACATCGCCACCGACTGATTCTCGATACCAGCCACTCGACGATCAAGCGGTGGCTGAACGGATTATGGCCCTACCCTGGCATCCGCTGGGAAACGATCCAGAACTTGACATTCGTATGTCTCTTGGCGGTGCTCAACCAAAGTTACTCTTGAGTCGATTTGACGGCCGTTGGCACGACCCCATCGCGGGCGCCCCGTCAACCCACATCCTCAAGCCCACCGTGACATGGCCTTTTAGCGCCCAAAACGAAAGCCTAGTCATGAATTTAGCTCGCAGCTTGAAGCTTACCCCTGTAAGTTCGTGGGTAGAATATGTCGCCGAGACCGCGTGCTTGGTCACCGAACGCTACGATCGCGTCATCGTAGATGGGAAGATTGTCCGTCTCCACCAAGAAGATATGTGTCAAGCGCTCGGCATTAGGCCAATTGACAAGTACAATGTAGGCAACCTGAATCAGCGCATGGTCCGATTACTGAGAGAATTCACCGAAGCGCCTTCCGATCAGATTATGGAGCTGTTCCGACAGATCGCATTTCGAGCCCTCGTCGGCGACGAGGACGGACACGGTAAGAACGTCTCTTTGATGCTTGATACGGGGAGTGTGGAGCTGGCTCCTCTCTACGATTCACTTTGTACCCTCGCTTACCCTGAGTTGAACGGGAAGATGGTTGCTCCTATTGGGGAACAGCACTACCTAGCCAAGGTAGATAGAGATGCCTTACTGGATGAGGCAACACGTATGGGACTCGTCGGAGCTGAAGCTGGCGAAGCATTGGATGAGCTGGTGTCGCAGCTGCGCAGTGCGCTGGGACTAATTCCCTCTGACGTGCTAAATGGATGGCCTAGCGAGGAGCTGATAGGTCTGCTCGATAGTCGCATGAACCGTCTGGAGCACGGACAGCAGATGGGGCGCGATCCACTGTCTCGAGTATGGCTTGGCGCCAGCATGGATAGCGCGCGGCCGCGTCCGCCTGCTAGCGGCATTGCCTTTTCTGAGGCTTCCCGAGCGCCCTAGTCGGCGCTTCCCGTTCTCGCTTGGTCTAACCTCCATCTCTTGGGCACCCGCAGGCTACCCCCGGAGTCAACCAATCGATCCTCGGTGCTCCGCTGGCCACTGCCTGGACAATGGCGGCAATTGCAGTCAACCCGAGCAATACGATCGTGAAGTTGGAAGCGTTCGTGGACGGTGGCCCCGGCGGATCTGGCTAGAAGCTCTCAGGAGCTACCTGGCGTAGGTAGGGTCGTTGCAAGGTTCAATTTTCCGCCTGCCGCGAGTTCAGTCATCTGGCCTAGCGGAGCGCTAAGGCCGGGGTTTGTACACCATGCAGGCGGTGGTTTGTACATCGAGTCGGCTGATCTCAGCCCGAGATTGGGCTAGAGCCGACTGGGACACAAAATTTATATTTTGGCGACGCTCATTTCACCCTCTGCCGCCAGCGCCTACGGTGGCACTGGCGGATCTGGCCGGATCTGTCTACCACCTTTGCCCAATTCAGGCAATCGGCCGGGAGCTCGCCTCGCGGCCTGGCCTAGTCAAGTCCCACGGAGTGGTGT
>PLDE01000135.1 GCA_003135035.1 Candidatus Dormiibacterota bacterium
GGTGGTCTTGCCGACCCCGCCCTTCTGATTGCACACCGCTATCACCCGGGGGCGAGACATCCTCGGCAGTATAGGAGCGCCGGGATGTTTCACGTGAAACACTTCGAGAGCTTCAGGGGCGGGGCATCTCAGGGCCCGTCGGGATCAGGTCTCCCGCCCGATATGAGCGCCTGATGAGATCGTCGCGCACCTCAACCACACCCTCGCCCGCCACCCGCCAGCCCTGGTCCTCCGTCAGGATGGCTGTCCGCTCAGAGATGCCGATCAGGCGGCACCCGCTAGGCACGCGGCCGATGAGCGCGGGCCGTAGGACGCGCATAAAGGCGGAGTCCCAGTGGACTCCAAAGACATCCCGGGGGCAGAGCTCCAAGCCGCCGCTGAAGCGGAAGCGGCCCCGCGCCGGCCCCGAGCGCGCCGAAGTCCCCGCCACCATGGCACCGGCGCTGCAGCCGCCATACACAGCGCCGCTCGAGAGTGCGTCTAGCACGCCGTGCCAGACGGCAGTGTTCTCGAGTGAGCGCGCCAGGAACTCAGGGTTACCCCCGGAGAAGAAGATCAAGCTTGCCTTGCTCACCGCCTCAGCGAATTCAGCATTGTCGGCGTCCTGGCGATTCCGGACCGGGAGCGCCCGCGCCGGAACCCCCAGCGAGGAAAAGTGGGCGACTCCCATCTCGTTCCAACGCCCGAAGGTGGCCTCTCCCTCTGGAGCACTGGCGGTAGCCAGGACCACAGCTGTCCCGTCGCCGGCGGCGCCAGACAGAGCCAGCGTCTCAGTGGGGCCAACCCAGGGCTCGAACTCCCCGGAGCCAAGCAAGAGGCACCGGGGAGTTCGTCGGCCTGAGCTACCGGCTTCCCCCTCCATCGCACCGGAGTTCGGCGCGGTCAGTCCGACTTAGCCCTCGGGCCTCTTGGGCTGGCCAGGGCGGGTGTCACCTTGTCCTTGAGGGCCTTGATCGCCGCCCCATTGGTGCCACGGTGATCACCCGCTTTGGCACTGATCTCAAGAAACGGCTGGATCAGGTCCAGTGGCAGCGGGAAGACCACCACCGTGTTTTGCTCGGTGCCGATCTCGGCGAGCGTCTGCAGGTAGCGCAGCTGCAGGGTGGCTGGCTCTCGGCCGATCACCGCGGCTGCATTGGACAGCTGCTGAGCTGCTTGGAACTCACCTTCCGCTCGGATGATCTTGGCCCGCTTCTCGCGCTCGGCTTCGGCCTGCATGGCCATCGCGCGCTGCATCGACTGTGGGAGGTCGACGTCTTTCACCTCCACGGCGGTGACCTTGACGCCCCAGGGCTCGGTCTGATCGTCGATCACGGTCTGGAGTTCGGCATTGACCTTGTCGCGTTGGCTCAGGAGTTCGTCCAGGGTCGACTGGCCCAGGATCGAGCGCAGCGTGGTCTGGGCGGCGGTCGAGATGCTGCCCCGATAGTCGTTGACCTTGACGTAGGCATCCCGGGCGTCAACGACGCGAAAGAAGACCACCGCAGTCACCCGCACGGTGACGTTGTCCTTGGTGATGATGTCCTGGGGTGGCACCTGATGCACGTTTATCCGCAGATCGATCTTCAGCAAGCGGTCGATTCCGAAAGGAATGATCAGCCGGGGCCCGGGCCCCTTGACGTCGATGAGACGGCCGAGTCGGAAGACGACGCCTCGTTCGTACTCGTTGATTACTCGAAATCCCGTGGAAAACGTGGTCAACGCGAGGACCACGATAATCACCAGAGCCACCAATAAACCGGTACCCATAACCGCGCCCTCCTTATTCGATACGGGCCCCGGCGACGGCGCCGGGTGCCGCGACTTTCTCGCTGGCGGTCGTTGGGCCGGGCAGCGGTTCCACTATCAGAGTAAGTCCATCCTCGGCAATTACCTCAACCTCGGCGCCAGCCTCCACCGTGGCGCCGTCATGGGAGGTGATCCGCCACAGCTCTCCTTCAACAGCCGCGATTCCGTATGGAGCGGCTCGTTCCTTGACGATGGCCGTGAGTCCCAGCAACTCATGACTGCTGGAACCAAAAGGCAGATGCCGGACACGTAGGGCTCGCTGGCTCAAAGTGATCCAGAGCCCTCCCAGTACGGCGGGTACCGTGATCAAAGCGGCTAGGTTGACGCCACCCTGTCCAGGGGACGTGTTGTAAAGGAGCAGCCCGCCTGCGATGGCCGCGACCACACCTGCCAAACTGACCAGCCCGCGAGTCTGCAGGGAGATGTCGATCACCAGCAAGGCGGCGGCGAAGCCGACCAGAACCAGCCCCAGCCAGTCGACTGGCAGATTGGCCAGGCCCACGATCGCCAGGCTGCCCGCGATCAGGCCCATTGTCCCGAACACAAACGTGCCGCGGTGAACGATTTCCAGTCCGACTCCCAGCATGGCCACGAGGAGCAGCACGAACGCCAGGGTGGGATTGGCCACAACACCGACCAAGCCGGTGGGGTGAGTAATCACGTGGGAAGTTGGAATGGCCAAAAATCGGGTTACGTGACTCCCGAGCGAGCCGCTAGCGGCTGCTAGAACCGCGCCCACAATCGGCCCTCGACGCATGGCCCCTCGATCATACGCCGCGGCGCGAATTCGCCTCGAGAGCGAAGTTGGGGACGGATAATGGTGGCGATGGTAGCTGTCGCGATCGCCGGAGATTGAAGTCCCCGCAGGCTGAGGGCGTGCGGGTGTTCGAAGTCGGCCCCGGCACCAAGCCGCAGTGGGACGGTTTCGTCAGTGAGCAGGAGACGGGCAATCTGCTCCAGGCGTGGGGGTGGGGCGAGTTGCGTCGCCGCTATGGATGGCAGATCCTTCGGCTAGCCGCTGCCCGTGGTAATGACGATCAGTGGGTGGGCGCGATTCAGGTTCT
>PLDE01000116.1 GCA_003135035.1 Candidatus Dormiibacterota bacterium
GCAACATCACCAAGTGCTGCACTGAGGTCTGTCCTGAGCACATCAAGATCACTGACAACTCGATCATCCCGCTCAAGGAGCGGGTTGCCGATCGCCATTTCGACCCCATCCGTGGCGCTATTCACCTGCTCCGACCGAGCCGGTCCGCTGCCATCGCCCCGCCCCCGGCGGGCGACGATCTGCCCGTCTGAGGCGCGCCGGTCCGTCCGGGCTCAGTCTGGTTCAGAGACGACGAGGACGGGCGGTCCGGGGCGGGAGGCGACCGCCGCGGCGAGATCTTCGGGAGAGCGGTAAGTCTTCTCGGTGAGCGTGTCGCCGCGGTACTGAAGCTCGAGCAGGCCCCCCTTGGAGCACTGGAGCCGATGCAGAGCCCAGGGCCAGCGCCGATCACTGGTCGCCCAGAATGCTTGGATGGGGTCGCCGTGGCTGATGCATACGAAGGCCTTGCCCCGGTGATCTCGGAGCCCTTCCAAGATCACGCTCTCCACCCGGCGAGCCATTTTTCCCATGGCTTCGTCACCAGGCACTAAGCCAGGCCAGACCATGTGCACCCACCAGCGCGGCTTGCGCCAGACCAGGTCCCGGTAGCGGGTTCCCTGCAGGTAGCGCCCGAACTCGGCTTCCACCAAGCCCGGACGCTCCAGCACCGGGGGGCTGGGCGAGAGCTCCTTCGCCAGCAGCGCGGTCGTCTCTTGGGCCCTCTGCAAGGGGCTGGTGTAGATGGCGGCGACCCCGGCGGGGGCCAGGTACCGGCCTAGCGTTTCCGCCTGATCGCGACCTTTGTTGCTGAGCGGGAAGTTGGGCAGGTGGCCGTAGAGAACACCGTCAGGATTGGCGACGTCGCAATGGCGGGCCAGGAAGCAGCTCGTGACGGTCTGATCCGGGGAGGGCGGGGCCACTTCCGCCATCGTAAGCAATCGCCTCCGCCGTCCAGACCATCGGCGAGAGGCGGTTGCCGGGGGCCGCGAACGGAAGCGCCGGTCGGAGCCGTCAAAATGGCCCCGAGCGACGCCCCCTTAGCTCAGTGGATTAGAGCGGCGCCCTTCTAAGGCGACGGTCGGTGGTTCGAATCCACCAGGGGGCAGTCGGCAGCGACCAGCAGAGGGGAGGGGCTCATGGTCTGGGGCGGTAGCCGAAGGCGACGCGCCGCTTCCTCGGGGCTGCCGGGTACCCGCCTGGACGGTAGTCAGTCGGCCTTGCTGATCCTGACCCGGTACGTCCTCCGGATCACCGTGAGGCTGGCCGCGGCAGGTGGAGTTCGCCTAGAGGGACTGAGCCAGGTTCCTGGGGATGGTCCCTTGCTGATCTGTTCCAACCACGTCTCCAACTTCGATCCCTTGGTCTACGCCGCGCTGCTACCCCGGGTCCTGCACGCCCTGACCAAGGCGGAACTCTTCAGCAACCCCGTGCTGGGTGGGTTCCTCATCCGCTGCAACTGCATCCCGGTCCGGCGGGGTACCCCCGACCGGCCTGCCATTCGCGGCGCCCTGGCCGTCCTGCGTTCCGGCGGTGCCTTGCTGCTCTTCCCCGAGGGCCACCGGGCCGAGGACGGGATGCAGGACTTTGAGGCAGGTGCCGGCTTCCTGGCCAGCCGCTCGCGAGCGACGGTGCTTCCCTGTGCCATCTGGGGCACCGAGAGAGTCCTCCCCAAGCACACGCTGCTGCCCCGAAGAGCACCGATCTTCGTCCGTCTGGGTGAGCCCTTCCAGCCGCTGGGTCAGGATCCTCTGGCCGTGAGCCGGGAGATTCAGGGCCGGGTTGCCGAGCTGCTTCCGGGCAGCTACCGGAGTTCAGCTGACCCCGACTAGCGTGACCGTGAAGATGAGGGTGGAATCGGCTGGGATGGAACCGGTCGCAGTGCAGCCATAGGCGAGGGCGGCGGGGATTACCAGCTCCCGGGTTCCTCCGATGCGCATGCCCGGGATGCCCTCGACCCAGCCCTCAATGACCTTGCCCGCGGCCAGGACAAAGCTGACCGCCTTGCCCTTGTTGTCGGCGGAACTGCTGTCGAAGACGGTGCCGTCGGGCAGGGTCCCGGTGTAGGTGACCTTGACGGTGTCTCCGGCCGCAGCCGCCTTACCAGTTCCCACCGTGTCGTCCTTGACCTCGAGATTGCCAGCCAAGGTCCGCGCCCCGGCCAAGGAGTAGGTTGCTGAAGTGTCCGGCGACGTGCAGGCCGCCGCCGAGGGGCTCACCGATGGGCTCGGACTGGCGGAAACAACGGGCGGAGTCTGCGGACTGCTGGTGGGGGTTACCCCGGAGTCAAAGGAGGCTCCGCACGAAGTCAAGAAGAGGACGGCCAGTGCCAGTATGGGAAGGACCAAGCCGGGCCTGAGAATTCGTCGTGGTCCCATCTTGACCTGCTCCTGTTTTCGAGCTCGTCGGAAGGTGTCTGCTCCTGACCCGCCAGTCATCCTATAAGAGAGAAGGCTCAGGCCCGGTGGTGGCCGTTGCTGGCCGGGCAGACGTGGCCCTGGGGGTTGATGGGCAGGTGACAGAGTGGGCAGATGGCGCGCCCGCCCTCAATCACCTCTAGCGAGCGCTCGGCGAGAGCGCGGACCTGATCGATGGTCGCCACCAGTCGGGCGGCCCGGAGGTCGGCATCGTCCTCAGGCTCGTCCGCTCTGTGCTCGCCTTCCTCGAGTCCAGATAGCTCCTCCTCGTCTTCGACGAGCGGAAGCGGGCGCCGCTCCTGGAGCAAGACGGTGCACTGACCCGCCTCTTCGTCGAGGGAGAGCTGGATGTTGCCTACCCGCCATCCGGGCGGATCGCCAGGTCGGGTAACCGGCTCCCGGGACGGACCGCTCGGGCGCGCCGGAGACTCGAGCAACTGGAGCAGTTGCCCGCCTAGCTCTTGGAGCTGG
>PLDE01000038.1 GCA_003135035.1 Candidatus Dormiibacterota bacterium
GGACCTCGTGCTTGACCCGTTCCGCGTGCTGCTCCTTGACGGTCACCATCCGGACGAAGGAGTTGCGACGAGCCTCGGAGTCGTCGTCCGGCAGAGCCTTGATCTTGGTGACCATGGTTTCTACCGTCTGGGCCGCGAGCTGAGCCTCGTGGGGGTCGTAAAGCCCGCAGGGGATGTCGCAGTGGGCGTGGACAACTCGCTTGGGGGCGAGAAGCTCTGTCAATCTGGCAATCATGCTGAACTCCCTCAATCGCAACTTCGCCAGGCCCAATTCGGACCCGGGGCAAACGTACCATCAGGTCATGCTCAGCGGCAAACTGGCTCGCGTGCTCGGGCCAGTCACCAGCAGACTGCCGGAGCTGGCCCTGGTGGCCGGGCAGAGCATGGAGCCGTCTCTTGGGGACGGCGCTTGGGTGCTGGCTCGCAGGCCAGTCGCGGGAGACCCCAGGCTCGGCCAGGTGGTTCTCGTCGAGCATCCACTGAGGCCGGGATTCGAGTTGGTCAAGCGCGTCTCCGCAGTCAGCCGGGAGCGGGAATTGGTCTGGGTGTCCGGGGACAACCTGGAGAGGAGCAGCGACAGCGAGGAGTTCGGACCGCTGCCCCGGGGGCTTCTTCGCGGAGTTGTTCTGGCACGGGTCCGACCGCTGCCCTGGCGCTGGCTCCGGGCTGATCCCAGCCAGATCGCCTGAGCGATCTTCGGACGGACGGCGCCATGAACTGGCACCATAGGGACCGAGATGACAGAGTCAGAGCTACCCCCACCTCCGCCCAAGGCCCCGGAGCCGCCCCGGGAGACGTTCGTCCCGAGCCTTCCCGTCCAGAAGAAGGACAAGAAGCGCAAGAAGAAGGTCTCTCGCGAGCCACCGCGAGGTCGGGGCCGGCGCTGAGCCCCGAGCCAAGCCCCCACGATCGCCGCTTGGCTCTGGCGACCGCCCGCTATGCGGTCCAGGCCGGTGGTGCCGTGATCAAGGCGGCCGGGGTGGGCTTCCATGCCACCGAGAGCAAGGGATACGGCGACTACGTCACAGCTGTCGACCGCGAGTCCGAGGAGGTGGTCGTCCGCATCCTCTCCGCGGTCTTCCCGAGCTTGCCCATCCTGGCTGAGGAGTCGGGCGGGAGTCTCCCCGAGCGGGGATGGGTGGTGGACCCACTCGACGGTACCACCAACTTCAGTCGCGGCTTTCCCATGGTCGGGGTGTCAGTCGCCCTCCTCGAGGAGGGTGAGCCGGTGGTGGGAGCCGTGCATGCCCCCTTCTTGGGATTCACCTTCACGGCCGCACTCGGGGAAGGCGCCCACGACCAGACCGGCCGCCGACTCCAGCTGGCCGACCCGGAACCGCGACGGGCGGTCGTCTCCACCGGGTTTCCCTTCAAGACCCCGGAGGAGATCCCCCGCCTGGTGGGAACGGTTGAGCGAGTGCTCCGGCGGGTCGAGGATCTGCGCCGTCCGGGCGCGGCCAGCTTGGACCTGGCCTTCACCGCGGCCGGTGTTTTCGACGGATTCTTCGAACTGGGACTCAAGGTCTGGGACATCGCCGCCGGGGCCCTGCTGGTCACCGAGGCGGGAGGGATCGTGTCGGACTGGGAGGGGAGAGGGGGGCTGCCCAAAAACGGGAACATCGTGGCTGCACCATCCCGCGTCCACGCGGCACTGCTGGAGGCGACCCGAGCGGGTTAGGACCCGACCGTGACGTCCCCGCTGGTCCCCGACCCCGCCTTCTTGGAGCCGGACTTAGGGATCAGGTCGAGGTGGTAGGTCCCCGCCCTGAGCGGGATCACCGTGATCACCACGGGGACCACGGCGTTGGCCTCCAGGATGCCTCCGCAGGAGCGGTCGTCCTTCCAGATGCCCCCGGCAGTGCCCAGGAAGGTGACCTTGACCACCCTGAACTCGGGGGTCAGGTTGCCGGCCACACAGGCGGGATCGAGGGCACCGCCGGCGGTGTCGTCGAGGGCGAAGGTGAGGGCGTTGCGATGGCCCACTTGCAAGGACGTCCCGGGCAGCTTGCCGTTGAGCTGGGCCTGCGGCGGCCCCTCTCCGGAACTCACCTGCTTGAGGCTGGTGATGACGTCGGAGAAGACGGCCACCGCGATGAAAGCAATCACCCCGAAGGTGATCCACTGTCCGGTCGATAATCTGGGGAGTCGAAACTTGGGTGAGCTCACGCTCTCCCGAGACTACTGGTTCTCCGGGATCGGATCCCGGCACTGCAGGGGGTTGTGGCTTGACCTTGATCGAACAGGTGCTGGCGGGCGAGATCCTCGACTCCCGAGGCAACCCGACCCTGGAGGTCGAGGTGGTGCTGGCGACCGGACATGTGGGTCGGGCGGCCGTGCCGTCGGGAGCCTCCACCGGGCTGCACGAGGCGGTCGAGCTCCGTGACGGGGATGCCCACCGCTTCAACGGCAGGGGCGTGGGTCGGGCCGTCGCGGCGGTCACCGAGACACTGGCGCCGCTCCTCTTCGAGCTGGAGGAATTTGGTGTAGTTGCCCTTGTACTCACGCAACTGGCCCTCGCGCAACGCCAAGACGCGGTCGATGGACTTGTCCAAGAGGGGCAGGTCGTGACTGATGACCAGCACCGTGCCGGGAAAGCGGTCGAGCTCTTCGAAGAGCCAGCGCTTGGCCACTTTGTCGAGGTGGTTCGTCGGTTCGTC
>PLDE01000180.1:0-7687 GCA_003135035.1 Candidatus Dormiibacterota bacterium
TGGTGCCAGCAGTGGGAGTCGAACCCACACGAGCTTGCGCTCAACGGTTTTTGAGACCGCCGCGTCTGCCATTCCGCCATGCTGGCCCCGCGGTGTCGTCAGGCGTCCGGGGTGTCCAGGTCGGGAAGATTCATGTCGTTGACCATCTGCTGGAAGACCGCTAACCGACTGCCATCCTCAGCTTGGTTGTCGGGCAACACCCCTGCCTGATCAAGAACCTCTTCGACAACGTAAATCGGGGACTCGACTCTAACCGCCACTGCGATGGCGTCGCTCGGACGGGCGTCGAAGATCACTTCTTGGCCAGCGCGCTCGCCGATGATCCGGGCGTGGAAGGTATCGTCGCGCAGCTCGGAGACGACCACCCGACGCACAGTCACGTCCAAGAGAGTGAGCATGTTGACCATCAGGTCGTGCGGTTGGGGACGGTCGGGTTTGATCCCGGTGATCTTGAGGGCGATGGCATTGGCCTCGGCCATGCCCACCCAGATCGGCAGGAAGCGCTCGGAGTCCTTCTGCTTGAGCACCACCACGTGTTGCCCGCTGGGCATATGGACCCGAATGCTGTCCACCGACATCTCGATCACGTCCATGGGCTCCTCACACTCGGCCGTTCCCAAAGCCCGGCGGCCCCTGGGATCCGGCCGCTGACCGAGTCTCCGGGAATGCGCGATCTCTGTTCCATGATAGTCCCCACCTCGCCGGAACTTGACCTCGGCAGCGGTCGTCCTCGGCTGGCGCGACAATGGCTTTGAGCGGCAAGCGGAGGTTCTGTGGCAACCAACGGTCGCGAGCAGAGGCTCGTCTTCGGGGAGGTGGCCGAGCTCTACGATCAGTACCGGCCCGCCTACCCCGAGGCAGCCTTCGACAGACTCATGGAATTTGCCGGCCTGAACCCTGGCGACCGCGCCCTCGAAGTGGGGTGTGGGACGGGAAGGGCAACGGTGCCCCTCGCCAATCGAGGGCTCTTGGTGACGGCTTTGGAGCCCAGCCCGGAGATGGCTCAGGTGGCTCGCCGAAACACCGCCGGCCTGCCTCGAGTGGCGGTGGAGGAGACCTCTTTCGAGAGCTGGCGCCTGCCCTCCCAGCCGTTCGCCCTGGTCACCTCCGCCCAGGCGTGGCACTGGGTCGAGCCCGAGCTGCGATACCAGAAGGCCCACCGGGCGCTTCGCTCCGCCGGTTGCCTGGCGCTGATCTGGAACACCGGGGACCCGGATAGGGCAAGCGATCGGGCCCTCGAAGATGAAGTCGAAGCTGTCTACCAGCGCGAGACCCCAACTCTGGCGGCGCGGGTCCCGTCGGACATGGATGAGGACCGCCGCAGCGAGATCGAGTCAAGCGGTCTCTTCGAGGACGTCAGTCGAGAGATCTACCCTTGGTCGACGGTCTACTCTGCCGACCACTATCTGGGGCTCCTCCAGACCCAGTCCGACCATCGGCTGCTTGACCCGGCCGTCCGCGACCGGCTGCTGAGCGGCATCGCCAAGGTTCTGGCAGGCCACGACAATCAGCTGCCGCAAAACTATCGCTGCTGTCTCTATTTGGCGCGGCGAAGAGGTTAGCCAGACGTCGGGCGGTGGGTCAGTTTGGCTCAGCCTGGCCAACTACCAGACGGCGCTGACCCTTGACGGCGGTCACTAATCCGAATAGATTGTCTGATCATCAGACCACAGCACGGTAGAGGCCAGCCATGAAGAGCAACCTTGGAACGGGCAGCAACCCAGAGGGAGGCCTGGCCCTCGAACCGATCGCCCGGCGCAACACTTATCAGTTGTTAGCCGAGGCAATTTCCGCCGCGATCTCCGAAGGACGCCTGGCTCCCGGGCAAAGGCTGCCCTCGGAACGTGAGCTGGGCGCGACCTACTCAGTGGGCCGCTCGTCGACGCGAGAGGCGATACGGGTGCTCGAGTCCCAGGGTCTGGTCCAAGCGGACGGCAAGGGCGGGTACCTGGTGATGGAGTCCAGCAATCTACTTCGCCAAGCCGTGAGCTTGCTCGTCGAGCTCGAGCGCGTGGAGATCTCGGAACTCTTCGAGGTGCGCAAGACGCTGGAAATCGAGAGCGCGAGTCTGGCAGCGCTGCGCCGATCGGCAGACGACCTGGATGCCATGGCGCGCTTCCTGGGGGAGATGGAGGAGGGTCTCGCGGATGCGGTCCGCTACAACAGCGCCGACATTGGCTTCCATACCGCCATCGCGGCAGCGACCGGAAATCGCTTGACGGTGCGACTGATGGATGCCATCCGAGATGCCATGTCGCGCACCTTCGCGGTCGCCTTTCATCTCCCCGGCAACCCGGAACTCTCCCTGGAAGAGCACCGGGGTATCGTCNNCTTGCGCTAACCGAACAGGATCCCGGCGCAGCGCGCACGGAGATGCGCCATCACCTGGAGCGGGTCGAGCGCGACACGGCCGGCAGCGGTGGCGGCCAGGGATCCCGCCAAATTCACCACACCAGCGAAATCTCGCCGGTCGCCCGGGCAGCTGTGGCGAGATGACCGACACCCAGGCCGCGGTCTCGACGCCCGCTCTGGAAGGCAGTCCGGACTGGTTGCGCGCCTACCGCTTGATGCTCTCGATACGACTCTTCGAAGATCGGGTCAACGACCTCTACCAGCGCAAGATCATGCCCGGGCTCGCCCACCTCTCAAGCGGGGAGGAGGGCGTCGCGGTAGGCGTCTGCACAGCGCTCCACGATGATGACTACATCACCAGCACCCACCGCGGCCACGGCCACTGTCTGGCCAAGGGAGCGGAACCCAAGCTGATGTTTGCCGAGCTTCTGGGCAAGGCCGCGGGCTACTGCGGTGGCAAGGGCGGCTCGATGCACATAGCCGACCAGCAGCGAGGCAATCTGGGCGCCAATGCCATCGTTGGCGGGTCTCTTGGTATCGCCACAGGGGCTGGACTTTCCATCAAGCAGCGGGGCACCACTCAGGTCGCGGTGAGTTTTATCGGTGACGGCGCGCTCGGCCAGGGAGTGCTCTACGAGGTGATGAACATGGCCTCCCTGTGGCAGCTCCCGGTCATCTATGTCTGCGAAAACAACCTCTACGGTGAGTACACCCTGGGCTCGGAAACCATCGCCGGTCAGCCGCTCGACCGGGCCGCCGCCTTCGCCATCCCCGCCCTCGAGGTGGACGGCCAGGACGTGCGCGCCGTCTACCGGGCCACCGCCGAGGCAGTAGCTCGGGCTCGCCGCGGAGAGGGCCCCAGCTTTCTTCTCTGCTCCACCTATCGCTACTTCGGTCACCACGTCGGTGACGTCGATCGCGGCTACTACCGAAGTCGCGACGAGGAGCAGCTCTGGCGGACGCAGCGGGATCCCATCACCTTGGCCAGGGTCTGGCTCGAGGCGGAGGGGTTGGCCGACTCGGCCGGGCTCGAGGAGCTCGCCGATCAGCTCGGCCGAGAACTGGAGGCGGCGGCTGAGTTCGCCATCGCGGCACCATTTCCCGAGCTTGACCAAGTGGCAACTGATGTCTTTGCCTGAGACAGAGGTCGAGGCGGTGACCGAGGAACTGACCATGGCCCAGGCGATTCGCCAGGCCATCGCCGAGGAAATGCGCCGCGACGAGAGCGTGTTTGTCATCGGCGAGGACGTTGCCGAGGCGGGCACTCCCTTCAAGGTACTGAGCGGCCTGGTTGAAGAGTTCGGCACGGCTCGCGTCCTCGACACGCCCATCTCGGAGCCGGGATTCACGGGCATGGGAGTCGGCGCCGCCATGACCGGCCGGCGGCCGGTGGTGGACATCATGTTTGGCGACTTCCTCGGCCTGGCGATGGACCAGATCGCCAACCAGGCGGCCAAGGTCCACTACATGTCGGGGGGGAAACTGAGCGTGCCGCTGACGATTCGCACCACCATGGGGGCCACACGCCGCTCCGCGGCCCAGCACAGCCAGAGCCTGCACGCCTGGGTGAGCCATATCCCGGGGCTCAAGGTCGTGCTGCCGAGCACCCCCTATGACGCCAAGGGGCTAATGAAGAGTGCGATCCGGGACAACAGTCCGGTTGTCTTCTTTGAGGACAAGATGAACTATCAGCAGCGCGGTCAGGTACCCGTTGCCGAGTACACGTTGCCACTGGGAGTGGCCGACATCAAGCGACCGGGCCGAGACGTCAGCCTGATTGCCACCAGCAGCATGGTTCTGGTGGCGCTGGAGGTGGCCCAGGTCCTCGCCGACGAGGGTATCGAGTGCGAGGTCGTCGATCCCCGAACCACTGTTCCGCTTGATCGAGAGACCCTCATCGAGTCGGTGCGCCGAACTTCCCGAGCGGTGGTGGTCGACGAGGGTCATCGCAGTTACGGGGTCGGGGCCGAACTGGCGGCGGTGGTCGCCGAAGGGGCCTTCTACTTCCTCGATGCACCGGTGCGGCGGCTCGGGGCCATGGACGTTCCGATTCCCTTCTCGCCGGTGCTCGAAGATCTGACCGTGCCCACGGCCGAGACGCTGGCCGAGACGGTGCGTGAACTGTGCGGTGGAAAGACCAGGGAGGGGAGGGCATGAGCCAGCTGACGCGTACCTACGGGCTGGGAGCGGTCGACTGGGAGGCCCGCGTCGACTACGACCGGCTCCGCACCACCCGGCTGGCGCGGATCAAGGGGGTGCTCGAAGAGTCGGAGCTGGGGGCGTTGCTCTGCTTCGACATGAACAACAGCCGCTACATCACAGCCACTCACATCGGCACCTGGGCGATCGACAAGCTGACACGTTTCTCGCTGCTTCCCCGCAACGACGAGCCGATCATGTGGGACTTCGGCTCGGCGGCCAGGCACCATCAGATCTTCTGTCCTTGGCTCGGCGAGGAGCGCTCGCGGGCCGGGATTGCCACCATGAGAGGGGGTTTCGACCCCGCGGCGGGACGCGCCCAGGAGGTCGCTCGCAAAATCCGGGTCGAGCTGGAGGAGCGCGGCCTCGCGGCCGAGCCTCTGGGCGTGGATATCGTCGAGATGCCGATCCTGGCCGCCCTGCAGGCAGAGGGCCTCAAGGTGGTCGACGGGCAGCAGCTTATGCAGCGCGCTCGGATGATCAAAAGCCAGGATGAGATCACCCTGCTCAGCACCGCGTGCGCCATGGTCGATGCCGCCTACGACCAGCTCTATCAGGCGCTCCGGCCGGGCATTCGCGAGAACGAGTGCGTGGGGCTAGTCGCCAAGGTCCTCTACGACCTCGGTTCGGAGCATGTCGAGGGGGTCAACGCGATTTCGGGCGAGCGAGCCACTCCCCATCCCCACGTCTACTCGGACCGGTTGCTGCGCCCGGGCGACCCCGCTTACTTCGACATCCTCCACGCCGTCAACGGCTACCGCACCTGTTACTACCGCACCTTCGCGGTGGGATCGGCGGGGCGGGACCTGGGGGACGCCTACCAACACTGTCGCGAACTCGTCGACCTGGCGATCGCCAAGGTTAGACCGGGGGCGACCACGGCCGATGTGGTGTCGGTTTGGCCGCGGGCCGAGGAGTTCGGCTTTGCCAGCGAGGAGGCGGCCTTCGGTCTTCAGTTCGGCCACGGGGTAGGCCTGTCGATCTGGGAGAAGCCGATCTTCAGTCACCTGGTTTCCGACGAGCATCCCGAGGAGTTAGTCGAGGGGATGGTCTTCGCGCTGGAGACCTTCTGGCCGTCCAAGGATGGCTGGACCGCGGCTCGAATTGAGGAGGAGGTGGTGGTGACCGCCACCGGGTGTGAGGTAATCACCCGCTTCCCGGCCGAGCGTCTGATGGTCGCGGGACAGCGTTACTACACCGTCGGCGGACCTTTGCCGACCACCCGGGAGACGGAATCTCACCGCAACAATTTGGAGCAGTTGGCGGACACCGCCCGCGGGGCGATGGCCAGCCCTTCCGGGCAGCCGTGAGCAAGGTGAGTCGTGGCGGTTGAGGTGATCATGCCGGCCTTGGGTCTGGCCCAGGAGACGGGACGTCTGCTGCGCTGGATCAAGCAAGAAGGAGAGGAGGTCTCTCGGGGAGACCCCCTCATGGAGATCGAGACGGACAAGTCGACCGTGGAGATCGAGGCTCCCGGCAAGGGAGTTCTGAGCGGCGTCCGAGTGCAAGCGGGGGAGGAGGTCGAGGTGGGAACCGGGATGGCCTGGCTCTTGGCTCCGGGCGAGAGTCTTCCCGCCCCGGAGCCAACTCGGGACGCGTCGGCGCCCGCGACCCCGGCCCCGCAGGTGTCGAGTCCGGAGAAAGCGTCTCCGGCACCGGCTGCTGGGAAGGATGGCCACCAGCAGGCCCGGGTCGCCGCCTCGCCGCTGGCGCGGAGGCTGGCCCGGGAGAGTGGAGTCGTGCTTCGCCCGGGCGGCGGAGGTGGCCCGCAAGGTGCCTACCTGGCAGCAGACCTGGCTAACCCTCCGGCCGCTGCCCGGGGGATGGACTCAGCTCGGCGCCGTATGGCCATCCACACCACCCAGGTCTGGACCACGACACCGCATTTCTATCTGGGCCGGGACGTCCGGGCACGGCGGCTTCGCGACTGGCGCGGGGCGCTGCGCCAGCGATCAGGTCAGCCCGTCACGGTTACCGATCTCCTGCTGCGGACGGTGGGAGCGGCCTTGCGGGAGCACCCCGAGATGTCCGACTACTGGAAAGACGGGGAGATTCACCATCGCGAGGGGGTAGCCGTGGGCCTGGCCATCGCCACCACTCGCGGTCTCCTCCTGGCCACCCTGCGCGACCCGGACCGGCTTGGCGTGACTGGATTGGTCGCCGCCCGCGGCGAGCTGGTCGGGCGCGCTCAGGCGGGCAAGCTCGCGAGAACAGATTTGGAGCCGGCGAGCATCACCATCAGCAACCTGGGAATGTTCGGAGTCGATCACTTTCAGGCGATCCTTACCGAGGGCCAGAGCTCGCTTCTGGCAGTCGGACGAATCCGCGACCAGGTCATCCCCATCGACGGTCAGCCGGCGGTTGAGCCGGTTCTGTCCCTCAGTCTGACCTGCGACCACCGCGTCCTTGACGGCGCCCTGGCAGCCCCCTTCTTAGCCGCCTTGGTGGAATACCTCGAGGAGCCGGCCCTGCTGCTCGACTTGGGTAGCGTCAGCTAGGCCCCGGCCCGACACCACTCCGCTCTGGCTGTTGCGTCGAGGCGCCCAGATAGAGGGCACCGATCTCGGGGTGATTGAGAACCTCTTCTCCAGTGCCGTTGAGCCGGACGCGGCCGGTCTCGAGCACCACCCCGTGATCGCTGAGTCGCAGGCCGGCCCGGGCATTTTGTTCGACCAAGAGGATTGTCCGACCCTCCTTGTGCATCAGCCTGATCGACTCAAAGACCGTTCTTCTGGTCTTGGGATCGAGCCCCATCGAGGGCTCATCGAGGATGACCAGGGCGGGGTCGAGCATCAGGCACCGGGCGAACTCAACCAGCCGCTGCTGTCCCCCGGAGAGACTGCCCGCCTTGGCACCGGCTCGCTCCAGGATCAAAGGGAACGACTGCTGCAACTGGCGAAGTCGACTCGCAACCAGGTGCCGGTCGCGAAGAATGAAGCCGCCCAGCTCGACATTGGCCTGAACCGACATCTCCGGAAAGAGGGAGTGGTTCTGGGGTACCTGCACCACGCCCTGGCCGAGGATTTGCTGTGGCGACTTGCCGACGATCGACTTACCCCGCAAGCGAATCGCACCGCTGCGGATGGGGAGCACCCCACTGATGGCCGCCAGTAGAGTGGATTTGCCGGCGCCGTTG
>PLDE01000180.1:7775-8505 GCA_003135035.1 Candidatus Dormiibacterota bacterium
ACGAACTCCATGTTGTGCTCGACCACCAGGAAAGTCTTTCCCTGCCGATTGAGATCGCGGATCTTTTCCGCGAGGTGGTTGATCAGCGAGGGGTTGACGCCGCCCGCTGGTTCGTCGAGCAGTAGGACGTCGGGGTCAGCCACCAAGACGTAGGCCAACTCAAGCAGCTTCCGTTGCCCGTAGGAGAGGATTCCCGCGGGCTGACTGGCTAGCCCGTCGATACCCACAAACTCCAGCAGCGCCATGGCCCGTTCCCGCTCGGGACCCAAGCTGGCGGAGGTGCGAAAGACGCTCCCCAGCCAGCCTTCTCGGTGCTGGGTTGCAACCAACATGTTCTCCAGGACGGTGAGGCGGGCGAAGATCCGGGTGAGCTGAAAGGTGCGCCCGATGCCCAGTTTGAAAACCCGGTCGGGTGGAGCGTTGGTGATCGTGGCACCCTTGAAGCGCACGGTACCTTGGCGTACTTGCTCGTAGCCAGTCATCACGTTGAAGAGAGTCGTCTTGCCTGACCCGTTAGGCCCAATCAGCCCAGCTACCGCGCCCTCCTCCACGGAGAGGGAGCACACATTGAGCGCCTGCAGGCCGCCGAAGGCTTTGGAGACCCCCTCCACCTCGAGGAGAGCGGTCACGGGCTGACCCCAGCCTGGGGTACCAGCCCAGGCGGGGCGTCGTCGCTGCCGGCATCGGGGGGCAGGCCCGACGGAGATGCTCGAGGACCAGCGGCGCGCCC
>PLDE01000187.1 GCA_003135035.1 Candidatus Dormiibacterota bacterium
CCGCGAGAATGCTGCGAGCTCTGGCGGAGCGGCCGGGGTGACCACCGGCACCCTCCCCGAGCCGCTCCGTCAGCTTCTCGCCGAGCCACTAGCGACCGGCACCATGCGGGCGGAGGAGTCCCTCAGTCGGCACAGCCAGTTTGGGGTGGGCGGTCCTGCCGACTGGTACTGGGAGCCCGCCTCGCCGGCTTTGCTGCCTGACGTTCTTGAAGCCTGCCAGGATTTGGACTTTCCTTGCACGGTGTTGGGTGCGGGCAGCAACTGCCTAATCCTCGACGGGGGGATCCGGGGCTTGGTTCTCAAGTTCGCGGCCACTCGAGCGGAGCATCAGGGCGAGGGATTGGTCTGCCTGCAGGCCGGCGCCATGCTACCTCGAGCCGCCTTCGACACCGCCTACCTAGGCCTGCAGGGCCTGGCCTTCGGTGTCGGCATCCCCGGCACCGCCGGCGCGGCCGCAGCCGGCAACGCCGGTGCCTTTGGCGGGGAGATCGGCGAAATCCTAGAGAGCCTGGAGGCGGTCCTCCCGGGCGGGGACGTAATGCGGTTGTCGGTGGACGACCTTCGCCCGAGATACCGTCGCACGGCGCTCCAGGAAGCGCCCCTGGAGGGCGCCGTGGTGACCCAGGTGTGGCTGCGCTTGCGAGCCGGCGATGTTGCCGAGGCGCGCGCCGCGGTGCGGCAGGTGATGCGCCAGCGCAAAGCCAGCCAGCCCACCGGTGTGCGCAGCTTGGGCAGCACCTTCAAGAACCCCCCGGGAGACCAGGCCGGACGTCTTATCGACGCCGCCGACCTGAAGGGGCAGCAGGTGGGGGCGGCGCAGGTTTCTCTGGACCATGCCAACTTCATCTGCAACCTGGGGGGAGCCAGCGCCGCCGAAGTGCTTGCATTGACGGACGTAATCCGTCAACGTGTACATGAGCGCTTCGGGGTTGAGCTCGAACTCGAGATCATTCCCGTCGGCAGTCCCAGTTTCCACCTACGTCACAGCTGAGGGGCAGCCATGAGTCCGCCCGCGCGCCAGGAGTCCTTCCGAGGAAGGTCCTTCGGCGCGGTCGTTCCCGACGAGTTCGAAGCCTGGCGGCCGCCTGAGCCCTCCCGGAGCGACCGATCCCCGACGCGGCGACGTCGTGCCGCCAGCACCCGCAGCTCGGGGGCGCCGATTTGGGGCCACATCCCCGACGAGGAGATCGAGGAGGTGGCTCGACAGGCGGCCGATCGACGGGCCGCCCGCTACGCGGCCCGGCAGCGTTTTCTCGGTCGCCATCGTGTATCGGCCCCGCGCAAGCCGCCCGCATTGGTCGCCCTCCGGGAGGTCGGTCGCGGGTTCAAGATCCTGGCCGTCGCGCTGGCGGCGGTCATTCTGGCGGCGGTGGTACTGTTCGCACTCCCCTGGCTCAAGGTGCAGCGAGTCGAGGTGGTGGGGTCCTCGGTGGTTTCCCGCGGGCAGTTGCTGACCGACGCGGGAGCGCGCTGGGGCGAGAGCACGATCTTGCTCGACGCCCCAGCGATGACCCGGGGCCTGCTCACTCAGCCCTGGATCAGCAAGGCCGCGGTGGAGATTCGCTGGCCCAGCACCCTGGTGCTGGAGGTGACCCCGATGCCGGCCGTGATGATCTACCAGCACGGTTCGGAGCAGCAGTCGTTGGCAGCCTCCGGAGCCTCGCTGGGGCAGGTGCCCAACCTGGCTCCGACGAGCCTGCCCGTGATTCAGGACGAGCGGGCCCTGTCCCCGGCGGCGGCCGGCTCAGCGGTTCTTCCCGGCCGACTCACCCGGGCTCTGGTGGCACTCGCCACCGCCTTCCCCAGCGCCTACGACGGGGTGACCGTGGATCGCTATCTGCTGACTCCTGCGGGCGCTTTGGAGATCGAATCCAACGCCGGCTGGACAGCTGACCTGGGACCTGTCCTGACCGGCCCACAGGTCCAGTCGATCGGGCAGAAGCTGGAGGCGCTGCGGGCCCTCGGCGGCCAGGTCGACCTCAAGACGGCGGGCATCAAAGAGATCTACCTGGAAGACCCCGCCCAGGTGGCGGTCACCTACTGAGTCGGGGGCCGGAACCAGCCCGGGAGCCAAACGCAAAATTGAGGGTGTCGGAGCTAGCCCACCCACAACATGATGTGGTTTTGGGCCACTTTGGGGCTTGTGTTGGCCTGAGATTGCGACTACACTGCGAGTCGGCCCCGACCGAGTGTCACGAAGGGGCCAGCACGGCCCCATCCGGAACTTGACCACAACCACACGTTGCCAAAGAATTCAGCACCAAAACTGGGGATTCTCCTGAAGATCGAGCGTTGTCGCGCCCGTTTCTGGGCCCCTCTTCTCTCGGCGTCGCGTTGAGCAACCGCCACCTGGTGGCGCTCGACCTGGGCACCGCCAAGGTCTGCTGCGCGGTCGCCGAGGAGGACGGTCCCCGACTGCGGATCCTCGGAGTGGGGGAGGCCCCCTCCTCCGGGGTCCGCAAGGGGGTCATCACCGACCCCGACGCGGCGACGCATGCGGTTTCCCAGGCCCTCGACGCGGCTGAGCGCTCCAGCGGAGTGGAGATCGAATCCGCCCTGCTCACCCTGGGTGGCCGCCACGTCGAGAGCCAGGCTAGCCAGGCCGTGGTCTCGGTCACCTCGCGAGGCGGGGTGGTCGGCTCGAGTGATCTCAATCGGGTCTTGGAGGGAGCTCGGTCAGTGCCCGGGCTGGAAGGTCAGGAGGTGATCCACATCATCCCCCGGGAGTACCAGGTCGATGCCCAGCGTGGCCTCCGCGACCCGAGGGGCACTCAAGGCGCGCGCCTTAGCGTCGACGCCGAGTTGGTGCTCGCCTCGAGCGCTCACCTGGCGGCGCTGGTCAGTTGTGTTCATGCTGCCGGCCTGCGGATCGAAGACGTGGTCGTGCAGCCGCTGGCCTCGGCCGAGGGTGTCCTCCGTGATCAGGAGCTAGAGGCTGGCGTGGCGGTCATCGACGTCGGCGCGGGGACCACCAACTTGGCCATCTTCCAGGGCGGGACCATCCGGCGCGTGCTGGTACTGCCGGTGGGTGGCCAGAACGTCACCAGCGACCTGGCGACCGGTCTCCGTTGTGACCAGGACGAGGCCGAAGTGCTCAAGTGCCGTCACGGACACTGCGACCCCGCCCAGGTGCTCCCCGAGGAGATGATCACCCTGGTCGGCAGCTCCCACGTGGGGGCGGAGGAGGTTCCCCGTCGTTGGCTTGCCGAGATCATCGAGCCCCGGGCTCGGGAGATGGCCCGGCTCATCGGACAGGCCCTGGACGAGGACGGAGAGAGCCTGTCGCGGCTGGTGGTCACCGGCGGTGGCTTCCGGCTGCGAGGCTTCGCCGCCGCAGTCCATCAGATCCTTGAGATGCCGGTCCGGCTGGCTGTCCCGGAAGGGATGAGCGGTCTGGCCGACCAGCTCGGCATGCCCGAGCACGCGGCGGCGGCCGGACTCCTCCGTTGGGGCCAGCGCTCGGGCGCCCGGAGGGATGGCGGAAACGCAAGAACCACCCGCAGTGCGGGCCGGCTAAATCGCTGGCTCCACGAGCTGTTCTGACCCTCAAGGAGACGCGATGCCTCAAAACGATCTAGACCCGACCAGCCAGGGCAACGCTCGGATCAAGGTCATCGGAGTCGGCGGGGGCGGCAGCAATGCCGTCAACCGGATGATCCGGGCCAAGCTCCGTGGAGTCGACTTCATTGCCGTCAACACCGACCAGCAGGCGCTGGCAACCTCCGAGGCGCCCTCCAAGATCCACATCGGTCGCAAGGTGACCCGGGGTCTGGGCTGCGGCGGCGACCCGGAGGTCGGAGAGGAGGCTGCCGAGGAGTCGCGAGAGGAGTTGTCCAGCGTGCTTCATGACGCCGACATGGTCTTCGTCACCTCGGGCATGGGTGGCGGCACCGGGACCGGGGCGGCCCCGATCATCGCCGAGATCGCCCGCTCCAGCGGCGCCCTCACCATCGGCGTGGTCACCAAGCCCTTCACCTTCGAGGGGCGCAAGCGGATGGAGGCGGCGGAGCGGGGAGTCGATCAGCTCTCGGGCAGAGTCGACACCCTGATCACCATTCCCAACGACCGTCTGATCGCAGTGACTGACAAGAAGACCACCATGATGGAAGCCTTCAAGAAGGCTGATGACGTGCTCCGCCAAGGCGTCCAGGGGATCAGCGACCTGATCGTCTTCCCCGGGCTGATCAACCTCGACTTCGCCG
>PLDE01000024.1 GCA_003135035.1 Candidatus Dormiibacterota bacterium
CCGCCAGCGGGGGCTGCCGGTGGCCGAGGTCCGGGGACGGGGTCTGTTCTTAGGGGTCGGCCTCTCGGCTCCGATCGCACCCGAGGTGGCGCGGCTGGCGCTGGCGGATGGAGTCCTGGTCAACGCCATCGGTCTCGAAACCATCCGGCTGGTGCCTCCCCTGGTCATCTCCGATGACGATATCGAGCTGGCGGTCTCCGTGCTGGGCTGGGCACTGGGGCGTGCCGCCGGAGCCTTGGCGTGAGCGCGGCAGCCACCAAGCAGGAGCGCCAGGCCGCCATCGTGGAGGTGCTGCGCAGCCGGCCGGTGGAGACCCAGCAGCAACTGGCCGTGGAGCTCCGCCGGCTCAAGATCGAGGCCGATCAGGCCACCATCAGCCGCGACCTCCGCCAGCTGGGGGTGGCACGGGTCGGAGGCAGCGACGGGAGGCCCCACTACTTGGCGCCTCCCGACCCCGACGACCAGCGATCCAGGATTGCTCAGTTGCTCGGCACCCAGCTCCTCCAGGTCGACGTGGTGGGGTCGATGACGGTGCTCCACACCCCGGCGGGAGCTGGCCCAGTGGTGGCGGCCGCGGTCGACGCCATGGGACTTGAGCAGATCGCCGGGACGGTGGCGGGGGACGACACCATCTTCGTGCAGGCCAGGTCAGCCCAGGCGGCCCGGCTGGTGGCTTCGCAGCTGCAGCGGGCCCGCGAGGAGGCTCCCCGCGGGAGCTGGAGCTGGGACCCGCTATTGTCTCAAGCTGGCCGCAGCCGCGAGGATGGACCGCGTGAGTGAGCCGCGTCCGCGCTGCGTGCTGGCCTTCTCCGGGGGGCTGGACACCACCGTGGCGGTCCACTGGCTCACCAACGAGCGCGGCTTCGAGGTGATCACCCTCTCCGCCGACCTCGGAGAGACCAAGGACTCCGAAGAGCTCCAGCAGCGGGCCCTTAGGGCCGGCGCGGTCGCCGCCCACGTGGTTGATGCCAAGGAGCTCTTCCTCACCAACTTCGTCTGGCCCTCCCTGCAGGCGGGAGCTCTCTATCAGGGGGTGTACCCGCTGGCAACCGCCCTGGGCCGCCCCCTGATCGCCCGGCTCCTGGTCGAGGTTGCCCGCGAGACCGGTGCCGCCGCCGTCGCCCACGGTTGCACCGCCAAGGGCAACGACCAGGTGCGCTTCGACGTCGGGACGCGCACCTTGGCCCCGGACCTCGAAGTCCTGGCACCCGCGCGCGTGTGGCAGATGACGAGGGCAGACGCCGTCGCGTACGCGGAGAAGTGGTCGATCCCGATCGAGGCGACGGCGGAGAAGATCTACTCGATCGACGAGAACCTCTTCGGCCGCGCGATCGAGTGCGGCGCGATCGAGGACCCCTGGGCCAAGCCGCCCGAGGATCCGTACACGCTGACGCGGATCACCGACACGACCAGCGCGGAACTTACGATCGGCTTCGAAGAGGGCCTTCCAGTGAGTCTCGACGGCGCTGCGTGCCCGCTCGGGGCGCTGATCGCCGAGGTAGGCGAACGCACCGGGTCGAGAGGGTTCGGCCGAATCGACATGGTGGAGAACCGGCGGGTCGGCATCAAGTCGCGGGAGGTCTACGAGTGCCCTGGCGCGCTCGCGATCATCCTCGCGCACCAGGACCTCGAGGACCTCACCTTGGAGCGCGACGTGCACCACGAGAAGTCGCGGCTCGAGACGAGGTGGTCCGAGCTCGTCTACGACGGCATGTGGTACTCGCCGCTCAAGTCGGCCCTCGACGCGTTCTTCGCCGAGACGCAGCGCTACGTGACCGGCGAAGTGCGTCTCGAGGTGTCCGCCCCCGGTGTGCTGCGCGTGACCGGCCGCAGGAGCCCCGTCGCGCTCTACGACCATGGGCTCGCGACCTACGACGCGGCCGACACGTTCCGCCACGCCGACGCCGAGGGCTTCGTCCGGCTCTGGGGTCTCGGCGTGCAGACCTGGGCCGCTCGCCAGTCGCGGGCCGACGAGCGACCTGGCCCTACCCCGTGACGCTGTGGTCGGGCCGCCTCGGCGGCGGCCTCGCCGACGAGATGGCGGCCTTCACGACGAGCCTCTCTTTTGACCGCCAGCTCTGGCGCGTGGACCTCGAGGGGTCGCGCGCCCACGTCACGGGCCTGGGGGCCGCGGGGCTGCTCAGCGGGGCCGAAGTGCTCGAGCTGCACGCCGCCCTCGCGGAGGTCGCGCGCGAGCTCGACGGCGACACGTTCGAGTTCCTCGTGACCGACGAGGACATCCACACCGCTGTCGAACGCCGCGTCACCGAGCTCGTCGGATCGACGGGCGCCAAGCTGCACACCGGGCGGAGCCGAAACGACCAGATCGCGACGGACCTGCGCCTGTGGACGCGGCGCGCGACCGCGATGCTCGCCGGGGCCGTCGTCGACCTCGCAACGACGCTGCACGAGGCGGCCGACCGCGCCGCCGATGCCTATTTGCCCGGCTACACCCACCTGCAGCGAGCCCAGCCGGTCCTGCTCAGCCACCACCTCCGAGCGCACGCCTGGTCGCTGCTGCGCGACGCGGACCGGCTGTTCGACGCCGCCGGGCGCGCCGACGTCTCGCCCCTCGGCGCCGGGGCGCTCGCGGGCAGCTCGCTGCCCCTCGATCCCGAGGTCGCCGCGCGCGAGCTCGGGTTCGCGGCGACCTTTCACAACAGCCTCGACGCGGTCAGCGACCGGGACTTCGTCGCCGAGCTGCTCTTCTGCGCCGCACTCTGTGGCGTGCACCTCTCGAGGATGGGCGAGGAGCTCGTGCTCTGGACGTCGGCGGAGTTCGGCTTCTGCGAGCTCGACGACCGCTTCACCACGGGCAGCTCGATGCTGCCCCAGAAGAAGAACCCCGACGTCTTGGAGCTGGTGCGGGGACGGAGCGGCCGGCCGATTGCCGCCCTGATGGGAATACTCACTGTGCTCAAGGGCCTACCGCTCAGCTACGACCGCGACCTTCAGGAGGACCGCGGTCATCTCTTCGGGGCGGTGGCGTCGGTCCAGGACAGCGTCGAGGTTCTGAGCGGCCTGCTGGGCGCCATCCAGTTCAACCGCAAACGCATGGCCGACGCGGCCTCGGATCCGGTGCTGCTCGCCACCGACCTGGCCGAGTGGCTGGTCCGCGGCGGGGTGCCATTCCGGCTCGCCCACGGCATGGTGGCCCGGATCGTCCGGGAGGCGGAGTCCCGTCATCTGGGCCTGGACCAGGTGGTGCGTCAGTCGTGGCGCCGGCTGGGGTTCTCTTCCGCGGCCGAGGCGGAGCGCCTGTTTCGCCCGGAGCGGTCGCTGGCCCAGCGCGAACAACCGGGATCGCCCGGACCGAAGCCCACCGCTGCGGCGTTGAGCGCCGCAGCGGAGCGGGTGGCGGCGCACCGGAGCTGGGCGCGGGCCCTGGCCCGCCGCCTCCCCGCCTGAGAACGTCGCTAGTTGTTAGCATCCGAATCAGCCTTGGTCTCGGGGTTCAGCTGGTAGGGAGATGTACCGCAAGCTCTATTTGCCGCTCGACAACTCCGATCACTCGGTCGCCGCATCGCAGGTGGCGATTCGCCTCGCCAAGGCCAGCGGTGCCGAGATCATCGGATCGCACGTCTACGCCGCCCGTCTGCACGACTACCGCTTCAAGCAGATGGAGTACACCCTCCCCGAGGAGTACCAGGACGAGGCGGAGCTGGAGCGGCAGCGCAAGATCCACGACAGTCTGATCACCACCGGCCTTCAGCTGATCTCGGATTCCTACCTGGACGAGACCCAGAAGCGCTGCCTGGAAGAGGGGATCCAGTTCACTCCCAAGACCTTCGACGGCAAGAACTGGGAGGTCCTGGTCAAGGACATCAACGAGTCCGACTACGACCTGGTGCTGATGGGGGCCTGCGGGCTGGGCCAGGTCAAGGAGACCCAGATCGGTACGTGCGTCGACCGGGTGGTGCGCCGGGCCCACCGGGACACGCTGGTAGTCCGCCATCGAGAGGGCCGAGAGCCATTCCAGGGGCCGATCGTGGTGGCCATCGACGGGTCGCCGCAGTCATTCGCTGGACTGCGCACCGCGCTGGAACTGGGCCGCCTGCTCGATCTGCCGGTGGAGGCCGTCTCCGTCTACGACCCCTACCTGCACTACGTCCTCTTCAACGGAATCGTGGGCGTCCTGTCCGAAAAGGCGAGCAAGGTCTTCCGCTTCAAGGAGCAGGAGGCGCTCCACGAGGAGATCATCGACACCGGCTTGGCCATGATCTACTCCTCTCACCTCAAGGTGGCCCGAGACGTGGCCAAGGCAGAGGGGGTTGACCTGCCCATCACCCTGCTCGACGGCAAGGCCTTCGAGCAGGTGCTCCGCTACGTGCGCGAGAAGGACGCCTCCCTGCTCGTCTGCGGCCGGATCGGGGTTCACTCGGACCAGGGCATGGATCTGGGCGGCAACACCGAGAACCTGCTCCGTCTGGCCCCCTGCAGCGTGCTGCTCTCGTCGCGCACCTACGTCCCTCCGATCGACGTCCGGGGAGCCGCCTCGGTGGTCTGGACGCCCGAGGCCAATTCGGTGATCGAGCGGATCCCCTGCTCGGCTCAGGGCTTGTCGCGCACGGCGGTGCTGCGCTGGGCCATGGAGCGGGGCCACTCCATCATCTCCCAGGACATCGTCACCGCCGCCCTGGGCGACATCCTGCCCCCGGAGGCGTCGATCGCCATCGGAGTGCCGGTACCGGAGAAGAACGGGGCGCAGGTCGACTTCGAGGTTCATGTCTGCCGCGATTGCGGCTACACCGCGCGGGGTGTGCGCCCGGTTCTCTGCCCCGTCTGTGGGGGACCGCCCGAGCAGTTCTCCAAGGTGGACCACCGCAGCCTGATGGAGGCGGCCGCCGAGGAGGGCGAGGTAACCGAAGAACTCACCTTCGACAATCGCAAGATCGGCTGGTCCAACGACGCCCGCACCCTGCTTCACGAGATGCCCGCCGGCTACCTGCGGCGGCGGATCAAGGCCAAGGTCGAGAAGGTCGCCCGGACCCGCCGGCTATCGGTGGTAACCCTGCAGGTCGCCGCACCTCTGATCGAGNNTCGGGTTTGACGGTGCCACGTCCGAGTCCGACGACGTCGACCGGGCCCTGCTCACCTACGCCGCCGGAGGCCCGGGCGGCCGTTATGTTCCCCGCGAGGCATCACCGACGATTGCCCGTCTCCGGCCCCGAGACGAGGGGACCACGCCTGGATTCACCAAGCGAGATGAGGCAGCGGACCCCGAGGCGGTGCCTGCGGTAACCACGGCAGCCGAGCATGGGACGGCCAAGTGCCCGTTCCCGGAGGCGGAGCTGGCACTGCGCGAAGCCGCAGCGAGGGATCGTCAAGAGCCCTAGCTCTTCTCGGGGAGCTGGAGACGACCTCGCCTGGATCAGCCGAAGAGCGAGCTCAGGGCGCCGTTAGCGGAGTTCGCTGCAGCTCCCAACAGCGGTAGGTGGAAAGCTTCCTCAACCGTGCGCAGGGTGCCGTACTGATCCCCAGTCAGGGAGATGAT
>PLDE01000290.1 GCA_003135035.1 Candidatus Dormiibacterota bacterium
AGCACCAGCGGCAACACCGGAGTCGCCTACGCGATGCTGGGTGCCGCCCTGGGATTCCCGGTCAAGCTGGTCGTGCCTGACAACGTCGGTTCCGAGCGCCGCCGACTCATGCTGGCCTATGGCGCCGAGCTGGTCTTGAGCGATCCCCAGGAGAGCTCGGACGGTGCCATCCTGCTCTGCCGAGAGATCCAGGCAGAGGACCCCGACCGTTACTTCACCCCCGACCAGTACAACAACCCCTTCAACTGGCGCTCCCACTTCGACACCACCGGGGTCGAGATCTGGGAGCAGACGGAGGGCGAGGTGAGCGTCTTTCTGGCTGGCCTCGGGACCTCGGGAACCTTTATCGGGGTCTCCCGGCGCCTCAAGGAGTACAACTCCGCCATCAGCTGCGTCAGCCTGCAGCCCGAGGACTCCTTCCATGGTCTGGAGGGGCTCAAGCACATGTCCAGCGCCATCGTCCCGGGCATCTACGACCCTGCCGTGGCGGATCGCAACCTGGCCGGGCCTACCGGGGCCGCCTACGATCTAGCCGGGCGAATGGCCCGCGAGGAAGGTATCTTGACCGGGCACTCCTCGGGGCTGGCTCTTTGGGGAGTAGAGCGTCTTGTCGAGGAGGGCTTGCGCGAAGGTGTGGTGGTGGTGATTTTTCCTGATGGAGGCGCGCGCTACCTGAGCTCCGGCCTCTACGGGGCGCAGTGATCGTGGCCACCGGGCAGGCCCTGCTCTTCCCCGGTGAGATCTTCCAGCGCATGACGGAGTTTGCCGAGGCCGCCTATCCCTACGAGGGATGTGGGGTTCTGATCGGGACCCCGGGTCCGGACGCAGCAGCGGTCAGCGAGGTCCGGGAGGGCCGGAACCTGGTCCAGGATCGCCGCCACGATCGTTACGAACTCGATCCCAAGGACATCATCCAGGCGGAGAAGCGGGCCCGCGAGGCAGGCCAGGAGGTGATCGGCTTCTACCACACCCATCCCGATCATCCCGCCCATCCCAGCCAGTTCGACACGGAACGCGCCTGGGCCGGCTACCACTACGTGGTCATCTCGGTGGATGCGGGTCAGCTCGCTGAAGCGACCGCCTGGCAGCTGGCCGAGGCGGAGGAGCCCGGTCGCTTCGAGGAAGTTCCCCTCAAGGGTGGCCACCGAGGTCCGGGCTATAATCCGGTCGGTCTTGTGGCGGAGGCCCCGTGAAGTCCGCGATCGGAATCGTCGAGATGATTCTGGCGATCTTGGTGATCGTCACCATTCTTCTCCAGACCCCAAAGTCAAGCGGCCTTGGGGGCACGATCGGGGGCGGGACGGACACGGGTGGCGGCTATCGAACCCGCCGCGGTCTGGAAAGGGTGCTCTTTCGCGTTTCGATCTGGCTGGTGGTGGCCTTCGCTCTGGTGGCCGTGGTACAGATTCGGCTGGGAACCAGCTAGGCGGCCGGACTCCCGCCGGCGGGTTCCTCAGCCCGGCTCGACATCCGCTCCGGCTCCTGGCTCTGGTGGGCAGCTTGGCGGTGGTGCTGGGAGGTCTGGCAGTCTTCACCATCTCCTTCGGGAGCTTGGCCACCCATCAGGTCTACGTCGAGGCCGTGGTGGCGCCGGTGGGGCCCTCTGCGCTCAGCCCGCTGCTCACCCCGAGCGACTCGGTCGCCCAGGCGGTGGGCGCTCTGACCGGACCCGGCCTGATGGAGGCCTCGCCGAGCGGAACTCCTGAACTGGGACTGGCTACCAGCTGGCAGGAACAGGATGGCGGCTCCCACTACTATTTCACCCTCTCCTCGAAGCGGCGCTGGTCCAACGGCCAACCGATCACGACCAAGGATGTCGCTTTCACGCTGGCCGTCCTGCAGTCCTCGAAGTTCCCCAACCCCGACATCGCCGCTCCCTGGACGGGCGTCTCCCTCTTCGCCAGCTCGCTCTGGTCGGGCACCTTCGTCCTGCCCGGCCCCACCACCAGCTTCCCCACCGCGGCCGAGGACGCGGTGCTGCCGGCCGTCCACTACCACTCACAGGCGGATCTCTTCTTCCGGGGCGGCCAGCGGACCGACGCCCTCTTCGCTCCCAGCGCCGGGCCGTTCCGAGTCGTCGGCAATGGGGCTGGCCAGGTCACCCTTGCCCGCAACGTCTACTACCAGCCACGCCCTGTGCTGGACGGCTTCAACCTGCTCTTGGAGCCGAGCCCGGCCGCCGTCGACCAACTGCTCGCCGAGGGCACGGTCGACGGCTGGCTGGCGGCGACGCCGACTGATCTGCAGGGCTTGCCGGCCGGTCTGGTCCGCTCCCGGATCACCACTTACGACTTCGTCGAGCTGCTGATGAATGAGGAGGCGCCGCCGCTGGCATCGCTGCCGGTGCGAGAGGCGATCGCGGCGGCGGTGAATCGCCATGCCCTGGTGAAACAGGATCTGGCCGGGCTCGGCAATCCTCAATACGGCCCCTTGCCCGACTCCATCTCCTGGGCGCAGAGCGCCAACCCCTCAGGGACGGGACTGCCGCCGCTAGCGACTGCGCTCAAGGCGGCGGGCTGGCGTCGCTCCTCCAGCTCCCACCTCTGGGAGCAGGGCGGTGTACCGCTCAGCCTGACCCTCGACGTGCCCGACCTTGATCCCCTGCCCGAGGCCGCCCAGGGGGTGGCCTCCCAGCTCGACTCTCAAGGTTTCCTGGTCAAGGTCAAGGTTCTCCCGGAGGGATCGTTCGTCTCCGGCACCCTCTCGGAGGAGCAGTTCCAGGTGGCCCTGGTTGGCTTCGACAACGGCCCGGACTCCGACCTGACCTCGTTCTGGCGTTCCGGGGTGGAACCCGGCCAGTCGCTCAACTTCAGCCAGTCGGTCCCCGATCTCTACCTCAACCACGCCCTCGACGCGCTGGCGATCGCCTCGACCACGGCCGCCCGGGAGACTGCCTACCGCGAGGTGGCCAAGCGGCTTCACGCCGATCTACCCGCCGTCTTCCTCTACACCCCGGTCGACGTCTACGTCCACCTGAGCTCGGTGCACGTCCCCGGGGTGAGCGCGGTGGGCGACCCCAGTCAGCGCTTTCACAAGGTCGCCGACTGGAGCCTTTGAGTTGGCGGGCGCACCGTCAGCGCTCCGGGTTGACGGCAGCCGTCCGTTACGATTCTCGACTGCGGCCGGGATGGTGGAATTGGTAGACACGCAGCGTTCAGGGCGCTGTGCAGGTCACTGCGTGCGGGTTCGAGTCCCGCTTCCGGCACGCTTGTTCTGTCTCGGTATTTCTG
>PLDE01000130.1 GCA_003135035.1 Candidatus Dormiibacterota bacterium
CGGTAGCGGTGGCGGGGTGGGGATCCCCCGGGGTGGTCACGAGGGTGGGTACCAGGTCAGGACTAGCTGGTCGGTCGGTCGGAACCCGGCCCGCCGATAGGCGCGCACCGCGGCCGAGTTCGCCTCTCTGGTCCAGACGCAGGCGAAGGTGACCCGGTGCTTGGCGAAGAGGGCAACCGCCTCCGCCAAGAGGCGGGTGGCGATCCCCTGACCGCGGGCCCCTGGGGCCACGTAGAGCTCGGCCACCTCGCCCTCCAAGCCCGTGCCCGGCTCAAACAGCAAGCACCAGCAGAAGCCGACGATCTGACCCTCCGCCTTGGCGGCGAAGATGTGGTTCTCGCCCACGAAGGAGGCCCGCGTTTCCGGCAGCGAGCGCTCCAGACGCTCACGGGTCGGCGGCGGGGTCGGCAGTCCGGCGTGCTCGCCCTGGAGGAGGTCGACCAAAAGGGGCCTGATCGATCCCAGTTCTGACTCCTCCAGCGCCTCGATCACCACCGCGCCATCGTACGGATCTCCCCGGATCAGCTCTCCGACCGCTCGACCTCGTCGTAGTAGTCAGGTAGCGGCTCGACCCGGGCAACCCCGGTGCGGACGGCCTCCCGGGCGACCGCGCGCGCCACGCTGAAATGGACCCGAGGATCGAGCGAGTCGGGGACCACCTCATCGTCCTGAGCCAGGCGGGCGATGGCTTCCGCGGCCGCCAGGTACATCTCGGTATTGAAGCGGCGGGCCTTGGTGTCGAGGGCGCCCCGGTAGAGACCGGGGAAGCCGAGCAGGTTGTTGACCACACTGCCGTCCACGGCCAGGATTGCTCCCGCGTCCATCGCTCTCTCCGGCTCGATCTCCGGCAACGGATTGGAGAGGGCAAAGATGATCTGACCGGGCCGGATCTGCTCCGGTCGAATCAGTCCCGGTTGGGCGGTGGTGGCAATGACCACGTCGGAGCGGGCCAGGAGTTCATCCATCTCGACCGCCTCACCGCCTGCCAGGTCCAGCCGGGCGACCGAATCGGGGGTCCGCCCGGTGCCCAGGACGGGACGGCCCTGATAGCGCATCAGCAGCTGGGCGATGGCCGAGCCGGCGGCTCCCAGGCCGATGATCCCAGCCGTGAGCTTGCCCAGATCCAGGCCGGTCAAAGTTGCCGCCCGGAGCAGGGCCGCCAGAACCACCGTCGCGGTGCCGTGCTGGTCGTCGTGCATCACCGGGATGTCGACCCGTTCCTGCAGCGCCGGGGCGATCTCGAAGCAGTGGGGGGCGCCGATGTCCTCCAGCTGAATCGCTCCGTAGGTGGGGCTGATCCGGGCGATTGCGTCCACGATCTCCTCCGACGGACCCGGTCGAACCAGCAGGGGATAGGCGTCGATACCCACCAGCTGCGCCAGCAGAGCGCACTTGCCCTCGATCACCGGCATGCCGGCGACGGCTCCGATGTTTCCCAAGCCTAGGATCGCGGTCCCATCGGTGACCACCGCGACTGAGTTGTTGATCCCGGTGTAGCGGCCGGCCACGCCTGGGTCGCCGGCGATGAGCCGACAGACCTCGGCCACTCCCGGGGTGTACACCCGCCTCAGGTCCGCCACCGAGTTCACCGGATACTTGGCCACCACCTTGAGCTTGCCCCCCAGGTGGACCCGGAGGACCTCGTCACGGACGTCGAGGAGGGTGGTGTGGGAGAGTTCCCGGATCTGGTCGAGGACTACCTCGAGCATGTGCAGGTCGGTGGTGCTCACATCGATGTCGCGGACGACGTGGCGGGAGCCGCGCTGGACGGTGCGGATGTCGCCCAGATTTCCGCCCGCGGCGCCGATCGCCGAGGCCACCTCGCCCAGCACGCCGGGAAGGTTCTCGTTGCGGAGCCGCAAGGTGCGCACGATCCGGTAGGTGGAGATCGCCCCCGGGGTCTGGCTCTCCTCGGTGGGAAAGGCCTGGGCGCCGTCCAGTCCCGCATCGCCGTTGACGGCGGTGCTCACTGAGAACGGAACGGCCGGGTCGGGCCGGTCCCGCCGCATCGAGCACTCATCCCGTGGAAGTTACCGCTTGCGAGCGCCGCGGCGCTCCGACAGAGACCGGGGGGCGCACTGCCCCCCGGCCTCGGAGTCACTTTTCGATCGGGGCCTTGACCGTGCTCCCCCACTCTGTCCACGAGCCGTCGTAGTTGCGAACGTTGGGGTAGCCCAGCAGCTCGCGGAGCACGAACCAGGTGTGCGCCGAGCGCTCCCCGATCCGGCAGTAGGCGACCACCTCCTGGTCGGACGTGACGCCCTCGCCCTGGTAGATCTGGCTCAGCTGATCGGCGCTGAGGAAGGTCTCCTGCTCGGGATCGACCGCCTTGCTCCAGGGGATGTTGCGAGCGCCCGGGATGTGACCTCCCCGCTGGGCGCCCTCTTGAGGCAGGTGGGCGGGGTGAAGCGACTCACCCCGATACTCCTCCGGGGAGCGCACGTCGACCAGGTTCTTGCCCGCCTTGCCGACGATCTCCTGAGCCACCTGGTCGCGGTAGGCGCGGATCTTGTCGTTGCCCTTGGGCACCGGATAGCCACGGGTAGGGGTCACGTTGGCGGCGTCGGTGACCAGAGGACGACCCTCCAACTCCCACTTCTTGCGGCCGCCGTTGAGCAGCTGCACCGCCTCGTGGCCGTAGTACTTGAAGTACCAGTAGGCGTAGGCGGCGAACCAGTTCTTGTTGCCGCCGTAGAGGATGACCCTGGTCTGGGGCGTGATTCCGTAGCGGTCGAGAAGCTGGGCGAAGCCTTCCGGACCGACGAAGTCGCGCTCCGGCTGGGCCTGCAGGTCGTCACGCCAATGGACCCCGATCGAGCCCGGGATGTGGCCTTTGCCGTAGGCCTCGGTGTCCTCGTCGACATCCAGGACCCGGAGATCGGAGTCCTGGAGATGCTCCGCCAGCCAGTCGGTGCTGACTAGCGCTTCGGGATGGGCATATTCGCTCACGTTCTTCTCCCTTGAAAAAAGATCAGCCGTCGCAACTTCAAGTCGCCGTCAACCGTGCTGAGTACCGTCCTAGGTGGGTCTTCCCCGCAGTAGGTTGCGAAGGAGATCCGGCCGCCCGCTGGCGACGGAGTCGGCTAGCCGGCTAGCCCAGCGGGCGCGCACCTACATCGCCTCGCGATGGCAGTGCGCCAAACCAGCGGAGTCCCGCTCCTCGTTCCCACCAGTCAAATGCTAGCAAATTGGTTCACTAACCCAGAGCCGTGGGTACGTCGTGGTCCACCTCGGCCTGATCGAGCTGGCCCAACTGGATGGCGGTGACCTTGCCGACCCCGTTGACGAAGACGGCCACCGGCAGCCCGGGGACGCCATACTCCTGGGCCACTTGCCCGTTGCGATCGAGCAGTGCAGGCAGGTCGATGCCCAGCCCCTTGAGGAATTTGACTGCGGTCGACCGGTCCTCCTCGAAGTCGACGAGCAGGACCCGCAGACCCTGGGACCGATACTGCTTGGCCGTCGCGGCCACCAGCTTCATGTCCGCCTGGCAGTTGGTGCACCAGGTGGCCCAGAAGTCGATCAGCACCGGATGTCCCGCCTGCTGGCTCAGGGAGACACTGCCTCCAGCTGAACTGGTCAGCGAGAAGTCTGGCGCCGGCTTGCCCACGGCCACCGCACCGCCGGCGTCAGGCAGCTTGGTATAGGTGCCGCTCCGCTCCAGCACCGGGGTAATCTCCCCAACCAGGGACTCGGGGGTCCAGGAGCCCCCCGCCTTCTCCTCCTGCTGACCCTGGGCGTCCAGGTACTTGTAGATGATTGGCGGGATGCTGGAGGTGCTGAGAGTGGGCTGGTCCTCGAGCTCGGAGACCACATATCCCTGGGGGTTGACCACATCCACCACCGATGCGTGGATCAGGTTGGCCGGTTCTTTTTGTCCGGTGAACATGTCGATGGGCGCGGGCCCGTTCCAGGCCTCCGACTGGATGGGCGGCACTTTGAGCTGCGACCAGAAGGCATTGATGTTGGCCGCCGTCCCGGTCAGGAGCGGCCAGGGTAGCGAGAAGTACTTCTGGTACTTGGTGAGGATGGCTGGAGTGTCGTCGGCCGGGTCTTGGGTCACCTCCACGATCTGGACCTGGCTCTGGAGATGCTGCTGATCGAGGAGGTGCTGCAGCTGCAGCAGCGCCGCCGCCACCAAGGGACACGTCTCCTGGCACTCGGTGAGGAAGGAGGCGACGATCACCACCTTGCCCCGGTACTGGTCCAGTGAGACCGTCTGCCCGGCCTGATTGACCAAGGGCACGGTGGGCAGCGACATCACCTTGCCCTGTGCCACGTCGAGGCCGAAGTTGACTTGGTCATGGCCGCCGTAGGCGGCGGCCTCGGCAACCGTGCCCGCCGCCCCCGAGGCGCCCGTTGCCGTTACCCGGAAGGTGAAGAGGAGGGGGGTAAGCCCGGTCTTGGCCACATTCATTACCAACTTCTGGGAGTCGTCAGCGGGCGTGCCCGATGTGGTCCTCAGCTCGAGCTCAGCGGCGCTGTACCCCTGGGCGGGGACGGTTGCCAGGAAGAGGCTGTCCGAGTTTGGCGCGGTCCAGTCGCCGGGCAGCGCGACCTCAGTCGCCGGAACGGTGACGCTGAGCCAGCTGCTGTGCTGGGCAGAGGGGAGCAGTCGCAGTCCGACCGCCCGCTCTCGGAGTGTTGCCGCGTGCTGGGGCAAGGGGGCGTCGACCGTCAGCAGCACCAGCAGCTTTCCTTGCGGCGACGACTTGGGCAAGACCAAGAGCCCCACCGAGACGCCCAGGGCCACGATCAGGACTGCCGCTACGAAAACCGCCAGGTAGCGGGGACGGAACACTCTGCTCACCGGGCCACCAGGTCCTGGCCGAGGTACGGGTAACCCCGTCCGGTCACCGCTCCTCCCACTCGGGGCGCTTGCGGAAGAGTCCGCCCCAGCCCAGGTGATACCAGCGCTCCTCCTGGTAGGGAGGCAGGCTCTGGACCTGGTCCGTGGGAATGCTGGTGTAGACCCCGGTGATCGTCACCTTGTCGATCTGGGTGGCGGCGATCTCAGCCACCAGACCGCCCTCGTGGATTTTGACGGCCAGGCCGTGGAAGATGTCCGACGCTTCATCGCCCAGCAGCGATTCCGTGGTCGCGAACTCCAGACCGCTCTGATCGAAGACGGGCGCGTGGTAGGGAGTGCGAATCCAGGCTATCTGCTGGTCTGGATCGACTACCGCACCCGCATCCTCGGACGAATCTGCCATTTGAACTCCTTGCCTTTCAGCTCCCGACCCCGGCGCCCATGTTAGGACGACCTAGATCAGTGCTCCGTTGCGCCGACTTGATCCAGACCCCAGGTCGACCAGGACCCGATGGTGATCAGGTAGCTGATCCGGCTCTCGGGCTCTGGGTAGTCCTGGCCCGTGTAGCGACGGCTGATGAGATGGATATCGGCCGACGCCGCGGCACCATCGCGGCGCTCCGAGACGACGCCCCTGAGCTGCACCGATCGATAGGGCTGGGCGCTGTCGAAGACGGCCAGGGCAACCCGGGGATCGCGGTCGAGATTGGCCGGCTTGGCCCGCCCCGCCTTGGTGTTGACCAGGACTCGCTCCCCCTCCATGACGTACCAGACGACGGTTGCCTGAGGAGCGCCATCTTGGCCAAGCGTGGCCAAGGTGGCCAGGTTGGGCGCGTCGAGAAGCTCGCGCACGGGGGCGGGCAGGGGCCCCTTAGGCACAGCCGGTCGAGCTCAGCTGACCCAAGGTGACCGAGATGGTCGCCTTGGAACCGTTGGCGTGAGTGACCGCCAGGGTGACCGTCTTGCCCGGGTTGATATTGGCCAGATCGTCGGTGAGATCCTGGACCGCCAGGGTCGGCTGGCCGTCAACGGCCGTGATCACGTCCTGATCCTTGAGCCCGGCCGCGCCGACCGCGGAGCGCGTGATCGAGGTCACCAGAACTCCGGCATCCTCACCGTTGGAGCCGGTCACCTGCTCAACCTCAATGCCGATGCAGGAGCGATCCGAGGACTGCACCTTGCCGTACTTGACGATCTGACCAGCGATGTTGGCGACCACGCTGCTGGGGATGGCGAAGCCGATGCCGACCGAGCCGCCGGTCG
>PLDE01000124.1 GCA_003135035.1 Candidatus Dormiibacterota bacterium
GTCTACCGGGGCACCGCCTCCGTCCGCGCCAGTCTGCGCCCAGTCCCCGTCGACGGAGAGAATGTCGTTGAGTAGGCTCTGGCGCCGGGACGGACGCCGACCGAGCCCGGGGCGTCCCGATGGCACCGATCCCGAACTCTGGGCAATCTTCCGAGAGCATGACCCGGCCCATGGCGCCGAGCTGCTGGAGACCGCCCAGGACCTCCGCCAGTGGATGCACGAGCACCCGCCGGCGCCGGCCGATCCCGCCTTCCAAGGACGGCTTCGCGCGAACCTGATCTCGGAGGCGCGCGCCGGCGACCGGACTCCTGTGCGGGCGCGACGATTTGTCCTCCCCTTCTCCGCGGGGGCGGGTATCGCCGGCCTGGCAGTGGTCGCGGTGGTGGCGGCGGCGGTGGTGGCCCTGCCCCTGCAACGCGGTGAGGTCAAGATTCAGGCTGCCGTGGCCGGCCACCACCAGCTCCCCGTCACCCAGGCCATCCGGATCAGCTTCAACCGACCCATGGACGAGTCCAAAGTGCTCCAGGGGCTGACCATCAAGCCAGCCGTCTCCTATCAGGCCAGCTGGCCCAACGCGGAGACCCTGGTGCTCTCGCCGGCCCACGGCCTGGCCCCCAACGTGGGCTATGTGGTGACCATCGCCCAGCCGGCGGTCAAGGCCCAGAACGGAGCCGAGGCATCGACAGGAATCGTCATCCCCTTCGGAACCGGCTCGGCGCCCTCGACCCGGGAGGGCCAGATCCCAACGGTGCTGTCGGTCACCCAGGTCCCGGTCAGCGGCGGCGTCACCTCGGTCAGCTACATGCCTGACGGCGCCCTCTTGGTGCAGGTCGCGGAGGCACCGCCGGCGGCGCCGGCAAGCATTCCGTCTCCCAATCCCTCACCGACGCCTTCTCCCAGCGGTTTCACTGAGGGTCTGACCTTTGGCACGGTCTACGTGCTAACCCCGGCTCTCCAGGTTGTCGCCACCGATGCCGCTGGGGCGGTCGCCTCCCCTGACAGTCAGGAAATCGCGTACTGGGCCCCGGGAGGGTCAGGCACCCTGTCCCTGGAAGTGTTGTCAGCCACAGGTAGCGCTAGCCCGGAGACCCTGGCCACCTCTGCGGAGTCGGATCCCGGACTGGCCTGGCTCGATAACGGCGACCTGCTCTACGCGGCGGCGGGCCAACTTCGCGAGGTCAGTCTGGACGGACAGGTGACCACCGTGGATCCCAACGTGCAGGTGGATCCCAGCGGCTTCTTCACCGTCTCGCCGTCAGGCCAGGCGCTCTTCGCCCGGCCCGGCGGAGTGTCCACCATCTACTCGCTACCCAGCGGAGGCGCCACTCGGCTTCCCGATCTGGTGGGAACCCCCGCCTGGGCGGCTAGCGGCACGGATCTCTCCTATCTGGCCGACAGCGACGGTACCTACACCGTCGAGTCGACCTCAGATCTGGGCGCGCAAAGCTCGCTACTGCTGACGGAACCCGCCGGCAGTCAGCTGAGCGACCTCAGCTTTGATCCCACCGGCACCTATCTAACCTACGTCTCCACGTCCAGCGGCCTGCCGTCGCAAGTGACCGCCCTCAATGTCCAGTCCAAGGTTTCTGGGACGCTCAGCAACCTGACCGCAGTCAGTGACCCTGTCTGGGACCCGACCGGAAACGAGCTCTCGCTACTTGCCGACGTAGCCGGGAACGAGGGCATCGAGAGCCTGCTCCTCTCCGGCGGCCCGCAGGTGCCAGCCACTACGGACAGCGCCACCGCGAGCGCACTGGCCACCGCCTCCAGCGTGGCTCAGCTCCAGGTGGGCGATGGTGCCGCGGCGGCGTCTCAGATCGCGTCACTGCTGGCGCCGGGCACGGTGCTCGCTCCGTCCGTGCTGCTACCTGGAAAGTTCGATCGTTTCTATGCCGTGTCCACGACCCCGACCAGCGCCGGAGCCAGCTCGTACAGCGTCGACCTGCGCCTGGTCCGCGACGCCACCAGCTCGACCGGGCCCGCGTATCTACCGGAAGTTGTCACCGTGCAGACCACCGGGCCGACGTCACTGATCACCGCCGTCTCCCCGGGTGTGCTCACCGCCGTGCCCCGGGGACCACTGGTGTTGAGCGTGATGTCGAGCACCGACGCCAGTGGTAATACCGTGTTTGCCATCCATTTCGACTCCGACCTCAACCCCACGACGCTGGGCTCGCAATCGATAACTCTCGCTGTCGACGGCCATGCTGTATCCGATGCTCAGTTCAGCTACTCAGCGCTGACGCGTACTGAGACTGTGACCGTAGCCGGGCTGCCCAGCGGAGCAGTGACCTTGACCGTTGGACCACCACTGTCCGATATCGACAACACGCCCATGCAGAGTACCTATGTGGTGGTCTTGCAACCACAGTCCAGCGCGGCTGGCTGACCGTTTTCAGGACCAGTCCTTTCGCCTACTGGGCGGCGCTGATGGCGGCCGCAATCGCAGCTACCCGGCGCGTCTGGGAGGAAAGTTCCTTCAGCGTTTGCATATGCTCGTCACGCCAGACTTGAGCGCGCGTGAGCAGCTCGGGGTGGTTGCCGATGTACTCGGTGGTGAGCTTTCCCTGCAAGAAGTCGGCATCGTCGAGAAGCGCCGCATGGAAGGGAATATTGGTAGTGATGCCGCCGATCAGGTACTCGAACAAGGCACGCCGCCCTCGCGCCAGCGCCTGATCCCGGGTCTCGCCATGCACGATCAGCTTGGCGATCATGGGGTCGTAGTAGGGGCTGACCGTTCCCGGAGACGCCAGTGAACTGTCGACCCTAACCCCCGGTCCGGAAGGCTCGTGATAGGCGGTCACCCGGCCCGGTGTGGGCTGGAACTCCTGGAACGGATCCTCAGCGTTGATGCGGCATTCGAGGGCCCAGCCGCGCCACTCGATGTCTTCCTGTCGCCAGGGTAGTGGCTCCCCCATGGCCACTTTCAGCTGCGCCAAGACCAGGTCGACCCCGGTTACCAACTCGGTCACCGGATGCTCCACCTGCAAGCGGGTGTTCATCTCGAGGAAGTAGAAGGAGCCGTGCGATTCGATGAACTCAACGGTCCCGGCGTTGACGTAGCCCACCTCCTGCGCTGCCTTTACCGCCGCCTCTCCCATCGCCGCCCGGGTGGTCGCATCGATCGCGGTGGAGGGGCACTCCTCGACCAGCTTCTGGTGCCGGCGCTGGATGGAGCACTCGCGCTCACCGAGATGAATGGTGTTGCCCTGCCCGTCGGCCAGCACCTGGATCTCGATGTGGCNNTGAGCTCCTGCTCGTCGTGGGCCGCACGCATGCCGATGCCACCACCCCCCGCCGAGGCTTTGACCAGAATCGGGAAGCCGATCTTCTCAGCCGCCGCTAGGGCTTCCTTCTCGTCCGAGATGGCATCGGTGCCGGGCACCACGGGGACGCCGGCCCGCTGCATCCGCTGCCGGGCGCGAACCTTGTCCCCCATCGCCAACATCGCCTCCGCCGGGGGGCCGATGAAGGTGATCCCGGCGCGGGCACAGGCCTCGGCCAGCTTGGGGTTCTCGGAGAGAAACCCGTAGCCGGGGTGGATCGCCT
>PLDE01000107.1 GCA_003135035.1 Candidatus Dormiibacterota bacterium
GCAGCGCCTTGGCCTCGATCTGGCGAATCCTCTCCCGGGTCACCCCAAACCGCTTGCCCACCTCCTCCAAGGTGCGCTGGTGGCCATCGATGAGGCCGAAGCGAAGCTGCAGAACGCGTCGCTCCCTGGGTGTGAGGGTGTCGAGGATGTCCTCGACCTCGGTGCGGAGCATGGTCAGAGATGCTGCCTCAGAGGGAGCCACCGCCTCGCTGTCGGGGACGAAGTCGCCGAGGTGGGAGTCCTCCTCCTCGCCGATTGGCGTCTCCAGTGAGACCGGGTCCTGGGCTACCTTGACGATCTCCCGGACCCGGTCCGGGGTGATCCCCATCTCCTCACCGATCTCGGGGTCGGCGGGCTCGCGTCCCAGCTCCTGAAGCAGGCGGCGGGAGATCCGCACCAGCTTGTTGATGGTCTCGACCATGTGCACCGGGATGCGGATGGTCCGGGCCTGGTCGGCGATGGCACGGGTGATCGCCTGGCGGATCCACCAGGTGGCGTAGGTNNGCCCATGTTGCCCTCCTGGATCAGGTCCAGGAACGACATGCCGCGGCCGATGTATTTCTTAGCGATCGATACCACCAATCGCAGGTTGGCCTCGGTGAGCCGATGCTTGGCGTCCTCGTCACCCTGCTCGATCAGCTTGGCCAGATAGACCTCATCCTCGGCCTTGAGCAGCGAGACCCGGCCGATCTCCTTGAGGTACATCCGGACGGGGTCATCGAGAGAGACGGCGTCGGCGTCGGTGGCCAAGACGTCCTCGTCGGCCTCCTCAGCGTCGAAGTCTTTGTCGCCGTCCGAGACGACGATCCCCATCTCCCGGAAGATGACGAAGAGGCGCTCCATCTGGTCGGGGTCGGCGTCCAGCTCCGGGAACGGCTCGACGATCTCGTTGGGTGCGAGAAAGCCCTGCTCCTTGCCTTTGAGGATCAGCTGCTCCGCCAGCCGCACCAGATCCTCGGTCCGCGGGGGAGCCGGAGCCGCCGCCGGTGCCTTCATCGTCTTGACCAACCTATGCCTCCATTCCGCCGCTGCCTCGTAGTGCCCCGATCTGGCGCTGCTTGCGATCCAGCTCGGCCGCCAACTGCGGACCCTCGCCATCACGGTGGTGGCTCAGCTCGCCGAGCCGCTGCCGCAGGGTTGCTGCCTGATTCTCCAGGGTCTCGATCCGGATCCTCTTCACGTAGTCACCAAGGGAACGCTGCCGGCGGGCGCTTCCGGCATCCTCGTCGAGTTCCGGGAAGCCGCCCCGGGGAAGTTCCTCCAACCGTACCCGAAGTTCGGGAGAGAGGTCGGCTGGACTGAGCCTTTCCGGAGCCACCTCGGCCATGGCCTCGTAGAGATCGCCCTGTTGAGGATCGAGGAAATCGTCCCGTCGGACTTGATATCGATCTCGAACCTCCGCGATCAACTGAGGGCTGTGCCAGAGCATTCCCAGCAAATGGGCAGAGGCTCCCATTGCAATCTCCCCGCCAGGGGACTTGCTCAAACCTTCTCCTCTCGCTGGCGGTGCTTGGCCCTTGCCGCCCTGCTCCACATCCCTCAGGATCCGGGCCGCGTCGACGCCCAGGCGGCGACCGACTCTCTCTGCATAGAGAGCGCGAATGCTGGCCTCAGGGATACGCCCCAGCACCCTCATCGCTCGGCGCAACGCCTCCTGGCCCTGACCTCCTGATCGAGGCGAGGCGTCGCCCAGGGCCTGGTCGACCAGTGACTCCCAGGCGGGGGGCGCGTCCTCGACCAGCTTGCGCAGCCGGACCTGGTCGCCGCGAGCCAGATCGTCGGGATCTTGACCCTCGGGGATGGTCAGCAGGCGGCAGTTCATCCCTGCCTGAGCCACCAGGCCGACCGCCACCCCGGCCGCGTGCTGGCCAGCGGGATCGCCATCGAAGCAGAGGATGACCTCGTCGGAGAAGCGCCGCAGGAGCCGAACCTGGGCCTCGGTCAACGCGGTGCCAGACGTCGAGACCGCGTTGCCCACGCCGGCTCGGTGGGCGCCCACCACATCGAAGTACCCCTCCATCACGACGGCGCGATGTTCCTTGTGGATCGCCTCGCGGGCCAGATCGAGTCCGAAGAGGACGTGAGACTTCTCGAAGAGTGAGGTCGTGCGGGTGTTGAGGTACTTGGGAGTGCCGTCACCGATCGCCCTGCCGCCGAAGCCAACCGTCCTGCCCTGCTCATCGCGGATGGGGATGACCACCCGCTGCCGGAAGAAGTCGGTGAGGCGCCCGCGCTCGTTGCGGGCCAATCCAGAGGCCGCGATGTCGGCCGCCTCACCCTGGCGCTGGCCCAGAAAGCGGACCAGGTTGTCCGGGGTCGATCCCAAAGGGGCGTAGCCGAGCTTGAAGCGTTCCCGGTCGGCCTCAGTCACACCGCGAGCATCGAGGAAGGATCGTCCCTGCTCCCCGGCAGGACTCTTGAGCAGGACGTGGTGGTAGAAATCGACGGCCAGTTGGTTGAGGTGGAGGAGCGCCTCCCGCTGCTTGCGGCGGCGCAGCTCGGCCGGATTCAGGGGGCGATCCTGGCTCAGGTCGACGCCGGCACGCTTGGCCAGTTCCTCGAGAGCCCCTCGAAAGTCGGTGTGGTCGATGAGTTCGACGAAGTGGAAGATGTCGCCACCCTCGTGGCAGCCGTGGCAGTTCCACAGTTGCTTCTCCGGGTTGACGTAGAAGGAGGCCGTGTGTTCGGTGTGGAAGGGGCAGAGGCCCTTCCACTCCCGTCCTGCCCGCGTCAGCCGGACGTGGCCGCCGATCACGTCCAGGATGTCGAGCCGGGACTTGATCTCTTCAGAGGCGCGTTCGCTACTCAACCGATCGTCGGGTTAGCGTCGGAAGAGGCCGCCCTTCTTCGCAGCCGGCCCCTGCTCGCGGAGGCGGTTGCGCAGGGCCAGCACCTCCTGCTCACGCTCTGCCAGTTGCGCCGCCGTGGACTTGCGAGTGTTCTCCAGCTCCTGACGCAGATCGCGGACCTGGCGCAGGCGGCGCTCCAGCTCGGCCTCGAAGCGAAGCCTCTGCTCGGCCTGGATCCTCTGTTCCAGGGCCCGCTCCCAGCGCTCGAACAAACCCGCCACCAGCTCCCGCGCGTCCAGGGAGTTGATCGCGAGCGCGCTCTCCGGCCCCTGGGCCGCTGCTAGGGCCGATGGTCGGGGCACCTCGACCATCTCGGGGACGCCCATCGATTCGCTGGGGAGGGGAGACTCCAAGTCGAGGCTCTGCTCGACGGGCAGGATGGCTACCTCATCTTCGTCATCACCGGCGAAGGGAGCGTCGTCCTCCACATCATCGACCGTCTCGGCGGCCGCGCTGAATGGAGTCGTTGCGGGCGGGGGCGTCGCGAAATCGACCGCCGCCTCCTCCAGCGGGAAGTAGGCCTCCGAGCTCGACGGGGAAAAGGGCGAGAGTTCAGCGCTGACCTCCTCGGTCGCAGCCACATCGAGTGATTCCTCCTCCCAGGCACCGGGATCCTGGCGCCAGACGGGCTCGGCCACCTCTGCTTCGGGCGTCGCCGGCGGGCCGGCGGCGGGGTCGGCTCCCCAAGGGGTGGGTGGCGGGACTGCGGCCTCTGGCGAACCTGCCTCGGTCGGAGTCCAAACGTCGGAGGGGTAATCGCTTTCCCGGACGCTCCAGGCAGCGGACCCCGTCTCCTCGTCCGTCCCGGGGGCGAGCTCGCCCCCGGCGAACCCATCGGGGACAGGGAATGGCGTGGATGCGGTGGCGGTGTCGTCGACTCCGATCTCGGCGGCGCTGATCCGCATCTCAAGCTTGCCCTGCACTTCGACCCAGTGCACCGGGATGTCGCCGGATTCAATCCGACGTTGGATCATCTCCAGGGGTAGGGCCAGTTGGGCCGCCACTTCGTCGACGGTCAGATAGTCATCAGGCATGTGGGTCCTCTCCGCTGGTGCGATGCGGCCTGGTTGAGCTAGGTGATCCGGAGACCGCAACGGAACCTGGGATCGCGGTGTCGGTCACCTCAGTTAGAGCTCGCTTCCAGAATAATGGTGATGCCGAGGCAAGTCCGAAGAGGGCGCTGAGCAGAATCACGGCATCCACGCTGTCCTGGCCCTGCTTGCTCCAGTAGTCGTCCTCCAGGTGCAACCAGAGGGCGAACTCGTCATAGGTGAGGGCAACACCGGCGCCGTAGAGGGGAGCCAGACGGCGCCTCCAGCGGATGTCGGTCTGGAGCAAAGCGGCGTAACCGCAGCCGGTCAACGACAGGATCCCCCACACCATGTGGTGGATGTGCAGGGGCTGGCCGCCCTTCTTCTTACCCCCTCCTCCGAGCACGATGTTGCCCAGCGGCAGCCACTGGTTGCGGATTCCGTGGGTGATCACCCGGACCGTAGTGAAGGTGGCCACGAAGGCGGTGAGGACGCGCATATTGATGTCTTCGTCCGGGCGTTCTGCTGCGGTCTCTCGGTAGCGCCGCACCAGCCTTCGTGGCAGCGATATTAGGCTGTGGGTGCGCTGGGCCGAATTGGCCTCCCCTTGGCTCACCGTGGCATCGTACCCGTGTTTGGCCGGAGATGGCGCCAGAAAATCCCAGAGAGGCCTCCGTGCGAACTGCGGATGGAGATCAGCAAGCGGGCCGTGGCGACGAACGGTGGACGAGAGGGAGAACGTAATTTCGAGAGCTCGCAGGTGAAGTGGTCGTCAGCAGTCCGGCGAGTCAGAGGTTGGTTACTCCAGACCCCCAGCTCGCACCGCCAGGCCAGGGGAGACGCGGCGGAGCTGTTGGTCTCTCACACAAATTAGGGCCAGTCGGCGGTACGGTACGGGAGCCGGGCTTACGGTCTTATAGCCCGGGTCCCAGCTCCTTGGTGGCCGCTCGCCAGATCAGCCGCTCGGCTGCCGGGAAACGGGGCCGGGCTATGGTGCCCGTCCCTGCGAGGGGCTACCAACGGAAGAGTCACGCGGCTGGGGGCGAAGGGTGAAGCGACTGAAGCCACCCTTAGGGCCCGCCGCTGGCTGATTTCGACTCCAACGCCGACTTAGTCCGGGGCAAGCTGTCCACTAGCTGTGAAGCCCAGCGCTTCCCCACCGAACCTGCGGGGGCACTGGCTCCCGAGTCCGAGAAGTCGGCCCGGACGAATACGGTCGTGGTGCGAGGATCAGTGGGGGTG
>PLDE01000014.1 GCA_003135035.1 Candidatus Dormiibacterota bacterium
CGGCGGTCACCTGGGCGGCGAAGGGGGTGCTCTTGCGTGATCCCTTGAATCCGGAAGATCCGGCACTTCCCCAGGCGATCACGTTGCCGCTCGGGTCGGTCAGGGTCACGATCGTGTTGTTGAAGGTGCTGAACACATGGGCCCGCCCGACCGCGATGTTCTTTCGCTCCCGGCGACGGGTCCGAACTACCTTCTTCTTCTTCGCCAAATCAGCTCCTCGACCGATCGAGAACCAGTCCTATCAACTTGTTCTCGATCACTTGCCCTTCTTCCGGCGCACGCCCACTGTCTTGCGCGGTCCTCGCCGCGACCGGGCGTTGGTCCGGGTCCGCTGGCCGCGAACCGGAAGGCCCCGGCGGTGGCGCAGACCTCGGTAGGTACCGATCTCCATCAGCCTCTTGATGTTGAGGGCGACCAGGCGGCGAAGATCACCCTCGACCCGGCCCGGCAACTCCTTGGCGATGATGTCACGGAGCCGGACCACCTGGGTCTCGCTCAGGTCGTCCGTCTTGATGTCCTGGTCGATTTGGGCGATCCGCAGCAGCTTGTGGCTGGTGGTGAGGCCGATTCCGTAGACGTAGGTGAGGCCAACCTCGATCCGCTTGTTGCGGGGTAGGTCAACGCCAGCGATACGGGCCATCAGACCTCCTGCCTCAACCTTGCCGCTGCTTGTGCTTGGGGTTCTCGCAGATGACGCGCACGGTGCCGGCGCGCCGGATCACCTTGCACTTGTCGCAGATCCTCTTCACCGAGGCCCGGACCTTCATCTCTCACTCCGCTGCACTGTTTCCTGCTCAGACCAGACGAGCCAAGATCCGACCCCGTCCCGGGTCTGTGGTCGAAAGCTCAACCACGACCCGATCCCCGGGCAGAAGCCGTACGCTCGCCAGGCGTGCCCGTCCCGCCGCGTGGGCCACCACCTTGCCCCCACCTTCCAACTCCACCCGAAAGAGCGAGTTCGGCAAAGGCTCAAGGACTCGACCCCGGAGACCGCCAGGATCGTTCACGATGGTGGGCACACGAAAGCCGAGCGAGCTTCGCCCGTCGGAAAGTATAGCCGATCAGCAGATCGGAGAAGATCGATCAGACCGCCTCCGCATTCGTGGTCAGAACCTCAGCTCGCTCGGGTCCGATGGCGATGGTGTGCTCGAAGTAGCAGGAGAGCCGCTCGTCGGAGGTGATCACCGTCCAGCCATCAGGCTCAATCACCGTGCCCGGATCGCCCTGATTGACGATCGGCTGCATGGCCAGACATAGCCCCGGCCGAATCTCGATGCCCCGCCCGGGGACCCCGTGGTTGGGTACTTCCGGCGCCTCGTGCATGTCGCGCCCGATGCCGTGGCCGGTGTAGCCGCGCACAACCGAGTAGCCGTTCTTCTCGACGTGGGTCTGGACGGCGTGGCCGATGTCACCCAGGTGGTTACCGGGGACGGCCGCGGCGATGCCCAGATCGAGAGCTTCCCGGGTCACCTGGATCAGCCGCGCTGCTTCTGGGTCGACCCTGCCGCAGGCCACGGTGCGCCCGGCATCGGCCCACCAGCTTTGGTAGATGAGACCGCAGTCGAGGCTGACGATGTCACCCTCGACGATCCGCCGCCCGTTGGGGATGCCGTGCACCACCTGATTGTTCACCGAGATGCAGATGTGCTTGGGAAAACCGTCGTAGCCGAGGAAGCCGGGAAAGCTGTCCCGGCGCCGGATCTCCCGGTTGGCGGCCCGGTCGAGTTCGGTTGTGGTCACACCCGGGACGATCATGCCCTCGAGGTGGTCGAGAACCTCGGCCAGTCGGCGGCCGGCTTCCCGCATGAGATCGATCTCATCGGTCCGCTTGAGGGTGATCAAGCGATCGCCTTGAGGAGCATCTGGCCAACCTCGTCGACAGGCATCGAACCGTCCAGCCGGACCATGGGCACCGACTGGGACAGGTAGTCGAGCACCGGCTCGGTCTCGTCGTGGTAGATACGCAGCCTCTCCGCGATCACTGCCGGAGTGTCGTCGCCGCGGTCCTCGAGGGTGGCCCGCCGGCTCAGCCGAGCGACCAGCTGCTCGCTCGGCACGTCGAGCACGACGGCGATGTCGAGCGGACGCTGCAGTCCGACGAGCAACTCCTGAAGCGACCTCGCCTGGGCGAGCGTGCGGGGAAAGCCGTCCAAGACAAACCCGTTGTCGGCCTGGGGGTCGCTGAGCCGGTGCCGGATCATGGCCACGATCACCTCGTCAGGAACCAACTTGCCGGCGTCCAGGTAGGCGGCCAGGGCCTGGCCCAGTTCCGTTCCTCGGGATCGCTCCTCGCGGAGCATCTCGCCGGTGGCGATGTGCTCCACTCCGAGCTCACGGTTGAGAAACTCCGCCTGCGTGCCCTTGCCCGAGCCAGCCGGGCCGAAGAGCGCCACGTTGCGCCGAGCTGCGTCACCCACTCCCCTGCCCTCCCATCAGCGGATGAAGCCCCGGTACTGCCGCATCAGCAACTGGGTTTCCAATTGCTTCATGGTGTCGAGGGATACCCCGACCACGATCAGCACCGCCGTCCCTCCCAGGTAGAGTCCGGAATTGGGTTGCTGCCCGGTTAGCAGGGCCGTGAGGATGGGCAAGACCACCGTAATCAAGCCCAGGAATATGGCCCCGGCCAGGGTAATTCGGCTCATCACCCGCGCCAAATACTGCGCGGTTGCTCGACCCGGGCGGATTCCCGGGATGAAGGTGGCACTTTTCTTCAGGTTGTCGGCGGCATCCTCAGGGTCAAAGGTGACCGCGGTATAGAAGAAGGTGAAGCCCATGATCAGGGCAAAATAGACAAACTCATAGCCGATATCGACCCAGACAATAGGCCCGAAGGGGTTCCAATTGGTGTGCAGCCAGAGCGCGGTGGCGCCCAGTACGCCGCCCCCCGTACCCGCCGCCGGCGAGAAGAAGTTCCCAAAGATAGTTGGGAAAAACATGATCGAAATGGCAAAGATGATGGGAATAACTCCGGCCTGATTGACCCGCAGCGGCAGGAAGCTGCTGCGGCCCTGGTAGACCTGCCGCCCGACCACGCGCTGGGCCGACTGAATGGGGATTTTTCGAGTTGCTTGCTGCACAAAGATGATCCCTGCGGCGACCACGATGCCGATCACCGCGAACATGAAGACGGTGAAGGTCTCGGCGGAACCACCATTGGTGAAAGCCAGGATGCTACCCGGGATCTGGCCCAGAATCCCCGCCATGATGATGATCGAGACGCCGTTGCCGAGCCCGTACTCAGTGATCAGCTCGCCGAACCACATGATCACGATGGTGCCGCCGGCCAAGATGATGACGATCTCCAGGATGGTGGGCCAGGAGGTGCTCGGCGAGAGAATGGTCTGGCCGTCGAAACTGAAGCTCTCGAAGAGCCGGGTGTAGCCGAAGCCCTGGACCAGCGCAAGCCCCACGGTGAGGTAGCGGGCGTACTGGGTCAGCCGTCGGCGACCAAGGTCCCCCTCCTTCGACATCTCCTTGACTCGGGTGGAGATGACGGTCATCAGCTGCATGATGATGGTGGCGTTGATGTAGGGATTCAGCCCCAGAGCCACGATGGAAATGCCGGCGTTGCTACCGGAGGTGGCGAAGCCACTGCCGGAGAACAAGTTGATCAGGCCGAGCAGCCCGTTGGTGCTGAAGAGCTCGCGGAGGGCGGCTCCATTGACCCCAGGGATGGTGATGCTGGCCAGGACTCGGAAGACCACGATCAGCCCGATCGTGATAAGGAGCTTGCGCCGAAGCTCGGGAACCTGCATGGCCGCGCGGAGCGCCCCGAACAGGCTCATGTCGAGCTTTCCTGCCCTCCGCCGCTAGGCTCATCAGCCTCCGGCTCCTGGTCCTGCCCCTCTGTCGCCTCAGTCTCCTCTGCCGCCGTCGCAGCTCCCGGCGCCTCATCTCGGGCCGCCGTCGCTTGCACCTTGGCCCGCCCGGCGGATCGCTTCAGCCGGGCGGCCGCGCGTCTGGTGGTCTCCTCCGCTTCCACCTTGGGAGGGTCGAGGACCTCGACGGTGCCGCCGGCCCTCGTCATGGCGGCGATGGCGGACTGGGAAGCGCGGTTGACGCGAATCGTCAGCGCCGGGGGAACGCCCCCGCCGGCGAGCAGCTTGACCGGATGGTTCAGATGACGGATGAGGCCCGCTTTGCGAAGGGCCTCGACGTCCACGACCGATCCCGCCTCAAAGCGGGCGAGCTTGCCGCAGTTGACCACCTGGAACTCGACCCGGAAGCGGTTGTAGAAGCCCCGCAGCTTGGGAACTCTCTGGGTGAGGGGCATCTGGCCACCCTCGAACCCCCGGGGCAGACTCCAGGAACTCCGCGATCCCTGTCCCTTCTGACCCCGTCCCGCGGTTTTGCCACCGCCAGCCGAGATCCCCCGACCGACCCGCTTGCGGGGCCGCCGACTGCCAACTGCCGGCTTGAGCTCGTCGACTCTCACCGCCGCGGACTCCGGGGCCGTCGCTTGGAGACCGGGGCAGCCGCCAGTGCGACCGGCTCGACCTTGACCAGATGGCGGACGGCGACAACCATGCCTCGCACCGAAGGTGAGTCGTTGTGCTCAACTGTCTGGTGCAGGCGGTGCAGCCCGAGGGCCCGAATGGTGCGCTTCTGATCGTCGCCGTACCCGATCGCACTCTTGACCCAGGTCACGCGCAAGCCCTGGGGCTGGTCAGTCAAGAGGACCCACCTCCTCGGCTCCCACCGCCGCCTGCGACGGGCGCAGCCCAATCTCCGCCAGGGTCTTGCCGCGCAGCCGAGCCACCGTCTCCGCCGTGCGCAGTTCGCGCAGCGCGGCCATGGTCGCCCGCACCGTGTTGATCGGATTGTCCGTCCCCAGCGACTTGGTGAGGATGTCTTTGATCCCGGCCAGCTCGACCACGTGGCGCATCGCCCCGCCCGAGATGACCCCAGTACCGGGGGACGCCGGCCGGAGCAAGACCTTGGCCGCCCCTTGCTTGCGGAGCACCTGATGGGGAATCGTCCGTCCCACCATGGGCACCCGGATCATGTGCTTCTTGGCGTCATCGACACCCTTGCGGATGGCCTCGGGGACCTCACCGGCCTTGCCCAGACCGGCCCCCACTCGTCCCGCACCGTCGCCGACCACGACCAGGGCGCTGAAGGAGAATCTGCGACCACCCTTCACCACCTTGGCCACCCGGTTCAGGCTCACCACCCGCTCGGCGAA
>PLDE01000041.1 GCA_003135035.1 Candidatus Dormiibacterota bacterium
AGCTGCTGGTGCTGCGGCTCCATCCCGTCGATCTGCTGCTGGGCGGCGGCCTTGCGTGACAGAGCCTCCTTGGCCAGGTCCTCCCGTCCTTGGCCGAGCGCCGCCTTGGCCTGGTCCTGCAGGTGGTCGATGGTGTGCTGGAACTGCTGCTCCTGCAGCTCGATGTTCTTGCGGGACCCGGCGAGGTCGACCAGGGCCCGGCGGACCTGGGTGATCTGGTCGAGCATCTGCTCATAGGACAGGTCGAGCATCTCGTCGGGCTTCTCGGCGGTGTCGAGCGCCTTGTTGGCCTTGGCCGCGACGATGTCGTGAGCTCGCTGGAAAAGAGACATATTGGTCTGCTCCTTGTCGATGGTAAGCGGAGCCCAGACCATTCCGCTTGCCGGGCCGGCTCCGGGTCGGTGCGTCGCCTGTAGTGCCGCGGGACCCTTACGAGGCTACCGNNAGGTGAGCTAACCGGGTCAACCGACCGAAAACCGGCCGCTCCCCGTCGGCCGACACCTTTGGGTCACTCCGGACGACCCTCCCAAGCCCGCCCGAGAGGCCACAATACTGGGGAAGGCGGACGGCATTCCTGGCAAAGGACGGGCACCATGCGGTTGCGGGCGGGCGTAGCGATCGACCTCGGCACGGTCAACACGCTCGTCTGCGTCATCGGCCGCGGTCTTGTCCTCGAAGAGCCCTCGGCGATCGCCGTGGACAGGGCCACCGGCAAGGTGGCCGCCGTCGGCCTGGCCGCGGATGCGCTCGCCGGGAAGGAACCCCAGGACATCGAGGTCGTCCACCCGCTGCGGGACGGGGTCATCGCGGACCTGGACGCGGCAGCGGCCATGCTGCGGGCCTTCCTGCGCCGGGCCCGGCTGCGGCGCAGCGTGCTGCGCCCCTCGGCCGTGGTGTGCGTGCCCGGCGGCGCTACCTGGGTGGAGCGGCGGTCCCTGGCGGCCGCGGTGGAGGCGCAGCGGCCTCGCTGCGCCGTGCGGCTCATCGACGAGCCGGTCGCCGCCGCGGCCGGCGCGGGTTTCGACCTCGCCGCCGGGTCCGGGGCCTTCATCGTGGACATCGGCGGCGGGACCACCGAGGTCGCAGTGCTGGCGGGCGGGCACGTGGTGCGCGCCCGGTCGCTGCGCCTCGGCGGCAACGTGATGGACGAGGCGATCGTCGCTGCCGTCAAGGCCGAGTTCGGCCTGCTCATCGGCCGCAACGCCGCCAGGAGCCTGAAGACCACGCTGGGCCTTACCCAGGGCGCGACCGAATCGCTGGAGACGGTCGGCATCGATGCCGCGCGCCGGACCCCCCGGGTGGAGCAGGTGCCGGCCTGGCTCGTTGCCGAGGCGCTGGAGCACTCTGCCGCGGCGATCGTCGACTCGGTCCAGGAGATGCTGTCGGATATCCCGCCGAATCTGGCCGAGGACGTGGTGCGGGGGAAGATCCGCATCGCCGGGGGCGGCGCGCTGCTGCCGGGCCTGGCCAGCAGGATCGAGGTGGCGGCCGGGGTCAATCCGACCGGGCCCAGTCGGGACGGGCGCCACCGATGCAACCCCGGTATCCCGGCACCGCCTGGCTGATCAGTTCATAGACCGGGCCGGCCAGCGGCTGCACGCCCAGGTCGGCGCCCATGGCCCGCGCCAGGTCGCCGAGGACGCGCAGGTCGGAGGGGAACGCGTAGCGCGGCTGGACCCCAGGCCGAACCCGCTGCACCCGGCCCTCGCTGTTGGTCACCGTGCCCGCCTTCTCGGCAATGGTGCGGCCGGGCAGGAGGACCGACGCGTGGCGGGACAGCGCACCGGCAAAGGGCGTCAGCCCCACCAGCACCTCGACTCGAGCGAGCGCCTCTTCGAAGAGCGGCTCCTCCTCCCAGCCCTGACCCACCACCACCAAAGCCCGGATCTCTCCCGCGGATGCGGCTCGGAGAATCTCCCCGCCGTCCCGTCCTGGGTTTGCTGCGGGCCGGTAACCGGGAAGCAGACCTGGGGTCAGACCGAGGTCCTGACAACCACGGGCATTCATGCCCTCGACAATGGTCAGGATCTTGGCGGTCGTGCCCTTGAGAGCGAGGCGAGCAGCAAGCCCCAGCGCCGCCTGACGCTGCTCCTGGTGGGCGACGATCCCGACCAGATCCTGGCCGGACAGGCTCTCGGCCAGCTCCTCAGGATCGCCGTCGAGCGACTGGCGAATTACCTGACGGCCGAACTTGTGGGCGGCCTTGAAGAGCCGGAGTGTCAGGACCGGGGCGGAGAGCTCAGGCTCCTCCCCGAGCACCACCACAGCCGCGCAGTCTTCGATCTCGGCTATCCCCAGGCTGAACTGCTCGGGAGCGATCTGGGCCAGGGGCGAGAGCCGGTGGTCGAGGTCAGCGGTCCCGACCACGGAGCGCCCCAACCACTGGATCAGGAAGGCCTCCTCGTTGGTCACCTGGGTGGTGCCCAGGAAGGCGACCGCCTGGGGGCCGTGATCCCCGCGGACACGAAGAAGTGCGCCCGCAGCGCGAGCTACCGCGTCCGGATAGGAAACGGTCTGGCGCGCCCCGGCGAGCCGCGCCTCGGGGTTGAGAACCCGATCTGAGCGGTTGAGCTCGGGGAAGCTGTAGCGGCCCTTGTCGCAGAGCCAGCTGTCGTCGACGTCGGGGTTGTCGTTGCTGGCGAAGCGTGCCACCTGGTCTTCCCGAGCGTCGATGAAGATGTTGCAGCCGTAGGAGCACTTGGGGCAGACGCTGGCAGTCCGGCGCAGATCCCAGGGCCGCGCCTGGAAGCGGTACTTCTGGTGGGTCAGGGCCCCCACTGGGCAGATCTCCGGTAGGTTGCCCTGAAACTCACTCTCCAGCTGGCGCCCCTCGAAGGTGTCGACCACGGTGTGCACCCCTCGTTGCTGGAGCACGATCTCCCGCTCCCCGGTGATCTCCTCGTAGTAGCGGACGCAGCGCCAGCAGAGGATGCAGCGTTCCTGGTCGAGGACGATCTTGTCGGAGAGCTGGATCGCCTTGTTGAAGTGGACCTTCTCGCCGATCTCGGTGCGAGTTCGACCGGGGCCGTAGCGCAGGGTGAAGTCCTGGAGGTCGCACTCGCCACCGCGGTCGCAGACGGGGCAGTCGAGGGGATGGTTGACCAGCAGGAACTCCAGGTTGCCCTCACGGAACTTGCGCACCTGCTCGGTCGCCGTGCGCACCACCATGCCCGCTGCCACCCGGGTGGAACAGGCCGGCTGCAGCTTGGGCATGCCCTCGACCTCGACTAGGCACATCCGGCAGACGGCGACCGGCTCCATCTTCTTGTGGGCGCAGTAGACGGGAACATAGACCCCCGCCCGCTCGCAGGCGTCCCAGACCCAGCTCCCCGGGGTCATCTCCACGTCGCGGCCGTCGACCGAGATGGATAGCAGCTCTGCGGGGGCCTTGGTCTCGGGCACCTACGCCACCCGCTCCAGTTCGGCCCGCACCGGGCAATGACCCGCCCCGCAGTGCCTCTGGAACTCTTCGGGAAACATCTTGTAGGCGGACATCACGAACCAGGTGGCGGTGTCGCCCAGGAGACAGAAGCAGCGGCCGTCCATGTTGGCGCAGATGTCGGCCAGCGTGGCCAGCTCCGCGGTTGAGGCCAGGCCGGCCTCCAGGCGGTGCATTAGCTCGCTCTCGAAATAAGTCCCCTCGCGACAGGGCACGCACTTCCCACAGGACTCGTGCTCATAGAAATCGACCAGCCGCATCGACACGTTGACCAGGCAGGTCGTCTCGTCCATGATCACCAGCGCGCCGGCACCGAGAGCCGAGCCGGCGTCGGCCACGGCCTTGAAGTCGATGGCGAGGTCGAGGTGCTGGGGACCCAGGATCTGCATGGAACCGCCCCCAGGCTGCATCGCCTTGATGCCCCTCCCCCGCCACACCCCGCCCGCCATTTCCAGGAGTTCCCGGAAGGTGGTTCTGCCCATGGCAATCTCGTAGTTGCCGGGCCGTTCGACGTGACCACTGACGCAGAAGAGCCGGCTACCCGGGCTGCTTTCGGTGCCCATGGCAGCGTACTTGGCGCCCCCCTCGCTGATGATGTAGGGCAGATTGGAGAGGGTCTCGACGTTGTTGACCACGGTAGGCTGCCCGTAGAGCCCCTTGATCGCGGGGAATGGTGGCTTGAGCCGGGGCTGGCCCCGAAGCCCCTCCAAGGAGTCGAGCATGGCCGTCTCCTCGCCGCAGATATAGGCGCCCGCCCCGCCGTGCACGATCAGTTCGCAGTTCCAGTCCTGGCCCAGGATGCCCTGGCCGGCGAAGCCCGCCTGATAGGCCTCGGCGACCGCCTTATCGAGCAGCTCGCGCTGAGCGCGGTACTCGCCTCGGATGTAGATGAAGGCATGAGATACCTGGAGGGCGTAGGCGCAGATCATCACCCCCTCCAGCAGCTGGTGGGGAAACTCCTCAAGTAGATAGCGGTCCTTGAAACACCCCGGCTCCGACTCGTCGGCGTTGACACAGAGGTAGCGGGGGAAGACCCCTTGGGGCAGAAAGGACCACTTGGTCGCGGTCGGAAACCCAGCCCCCCCGCGGCCCCGCAGACCTGACGCTTTGACCTCGGCGAAGATCGCCTCGGGACCCATGGTCAGCGCCTTCTTGAGGGCCTGGTAGCCGCCCACCCGCTCGTAGCCGGCCAGAGTGGTCAGCCCCTCAGCGCCTAGATGCCGCGTCAGTACCTTGACTTCAGGCATCGGTTGCTGCTCCCGAGGAGGGTGCCGGCCGCGCCCTCACGTCGGCGAGGATCTGATCCGCCTTTTCGGCATCCAGGTTCTCGTAGCTGTAGCGGTCCACCTGCATCATCGGTGCGCCGCCGCAGCCGCCCAGGCATTCGACGGTGCCCTCCAGAGTGAATACGCCGTCTTCGGTGGTCTCACCGTCCTCAACTCCAAGGGAAGTCTCCAGGTGGCGGAGAAGGTCATCCGACCCGCGCAGCCCGCAGGATACGTTGCGGCAGACCTGGATCAGGTGACGCCCCGGCTGATGCTGGAAGTACATGGAGTAGAAGGTGGAGACGGCCTCCACTTCCGACGGCTCCAAGCCGAGCTCGACGGCCACCTCGGCCAGCCCTTCGGGGACCAGAAAGCCGAGCTGATCCTGCACTGCCCAGAGCGCCGGCAGGACCGCCGAGCGGGCCGATGGATAGAGCTCCTTGGAACGCTGGATACGCGCTCTGGTGGCGGCGTCGAGGACCGGGATGCCTCCCTGCGACACAGTGCTTGCCTCAGTCATCTGCCGGCGACCCTGAAATCCACTTGTGGAGATCGGAATGACTGCCTCCCCAGTGGGCAGATGGCGCGCTTCTGCATGCCGCAGCTCATTCGGGGCCTACTTTACCAAGCAGGCCGCCTCGGTCGGCGGCCAGAGCCGCGTCGGAGGGGTCCAGTGCCGCACGATTACCGCCGTGACGCCGCCGCCTGCTCCCCACGACGACCGGATCGCTCCCGCCACCGAGGGTCCCTCCGCTCCGGTACGCGGCTTCCTGGGCAACCCGGTGATTCAACAGAACCTGCTCTACCTGGTGGGCATCGGGGTCTCCGGATTCGGCATTCTGATCGCTCAGTCCTACGCCGCCCACCACCTGACCGCGGTGGAGAACGGGGAGTCAACTTTTTTGGTAGCCGTCCTCAACCTTCTCTACACGACCGCCTTCGTGGTCGCCGCCGGGGCGGCCCGGGAGGTGGCCGCCACGGTCTCCCGGGGAATCCCCGCCATCGAGCGCTGGACCGACCTCAAACGTAGCGCCTGGAGCATCGGTCTGACCTTGGCGGCGATCATGATCCCGGTCGACTTCCTGCTCGCCTTCCTCCTCCACCTCCCCCATCCCGCGGTCCTAGCGGCGACCGTCATCGCCTGTCCCCTGGCCGCGGTAGCTGGGGCGCAGCGAGGGTATCTCCAGGGCGGCCGCGACTTCCGACGCCTGGCGGTCAACCTGGTCCTCTACGGGGGCAGCGTCGTGGTTGTGGCGGTGGTACTTTTGCATCTCCACTTGGGCGCAGCGGCAGTTCCCATCGCCACCGTCTGCGGCGCCGCCAGTTCAGCCGTCTACCCACGCCACCCGGGGGCTCATCGGAACCCCTCTTCCGCAAACGCTGGCCACCTGATCGACTACACCGTGGTCGCCGGCGCCGCCACGGCACCCCTCTTCGGCAACGTCGACGTGGTCGCCGCCCGCCACGTTCTGCCCGCGGGCGGGGCGGGCCTCTACTCCGGTCTTTCGGTGATGGGAAAGATCATCTTCTACGGCACGAGCAGCCTGAGTGCGGTGATGTATCCGCGGATTGCGGCCGCGGCTACCGCCTCGGCCCGGCGCAAGCTTCTCCTCCAGGCTCTGGCCGCTTTGACTGCCGTCGACGCGGTCGGGCTGTTGGCCTACGGTCTGCTGGCGCACCGCCTGATCAAGTTCGTGCTCGGGCCGCAGTACCACCGCGACGCCGCTCTCCTGCCTATCTTTGCTGTCGGGATCGTTGCCCTCACCTACCTGAATCTCTTCGTCTACTACGGCATGGGCGCCCGGGTACGCCACTTTGCCCTCGTCCCCGCGATCGGCGTTCCCGCCGTGATCGCCTGGCTCTTCGCGTCTCCACCCGCGGTCAGCGATTTCGTTCCGAGAATCGCCAGTGCGCTGGTGCTACTGGCGGTGCTGGAGGCGGTTTTGATCCTGCCGTCGGTGTTCCGCTCAGAGAATCACGCCTCGCGAGCCTGACGCCTAGCCTCGATTAGCGGTCGACGTCGCCCAGGGTTATGTCGATGCTGCCCACCACCGCCACCGCGTCAGCCACCAGCTCGTCCTGGACCATCCGGTGCAGGGCGGAAAGGTTGCTGAATGATGGCGCCCGGACCTTGCATCGGTAGGGGCGGTTGCCGCCGTCTGAGACCATGAGGAATCCGAGCTCCCCGCGGGGACTCTCGATGGCGTGATAGATGCTGCCCGGGGGGGGCAGGAAACCCTCGGTGGTCAGCTTGAAATGGTGAATCAGCGACTCCATCGAGGTGTCGATCTCAGCCCGGGGCGGCAGGCTCACCTTGCGGTCCGAGGTGTTGGTCGGGCCCCCGGGCAGTCGCTTGATGGCCTGGTCGACGATCCGACAGGACTCACGCATCTCGCGAACCCGGATCAGGTAGCGGTCATAGACATCGCCGTTTACCCCGATGGGAACTTCGAAGTCGAAGTGGTCGTAGCTGGAGTACGGGTGCGCCCGGCGGATGTCGTAGGGCACCCCCGAGCCGCGCAGGGTGGGACCGCTGCAGCCGAAGCCCATGGCGTCGGCGGCGCTGATAACCCCGAGCCCAATCGTGCGCTGGCGCCAGATCGGGTTGGAGGTGAGCAGGCCCTCGTACTCGTCTACCTTCTGCTGGAAGTCGGCGGTGAAGGCGCGGACCATGGGCACGAACTCCTCGGGGACGTCGGCCATCAGGCCGCCCACCCGGATGAAGCTGGTCATCATCCGGACCCCGGAGATCCACTCCAGGATGTCGAGGATGCGATCGCGCTCCTTCCAGCAGTACATGAAGACGGTGGTGGCGCCGAGGTCGAGCGCGTGGGTACCGAGCCAGACCAGATGACTGGCGATCCGGGACAGCTCGACCACGATCACGCGGATGTACTGGCCCCGCTCGGGGATCTCCACGCCGAGGAGCTCCTCCGCGGCCAGGGCGAAGCCGAGGTTGTTCATGGGCGGCGCCAGGTAGTCCATCCGGTCGCTGAGCGGAATGCACTGCTGGTACGTGTGCGACTCGA
>PLDE01000121.1 GCA_003135035.1 Candidatus Dormiibacterota bacterium
GCTTCCCCAATGAGCTACTGGCCCGGGCCAAGGAGGCGGGAGCGACGACGGTTCTGGTCACCGGCCGAGGCAACCCCAACCCGGCCGGCGACGTTGTGCTGCGGACCGGCCCGGACGAGTTGGCGAGCACTCACACGGTGTCGTACCTGACGGCGCTGGCGGTGCTGGGGAAGCTGGTTGCAGGTCTTCTGGGCGCTCAGGCGAGCTCCTTCGCCGACGCCCTCACCCAGGCCCCGGCCGCGATCCGGGCCACTCTGGAGAATCCAGCTCCGGGGGCAGTGGCCGAGCGGCTGAAGCAGCGCGAACCGCTCCTTGTGACTGGCTTCGGAATCGACGAGATAACTGCGCAAGAGGCGGCGCTCAAGCTCAAAGAGGGCTGTTATATCTGGGCTGAAGGCATGTCGCAGGAGTTCTCCCTGCATGGCACCCCGGCCGTCTTCGAGGCCCGCTCGGCAGCGATTCTGATCACCCCCGGGCGGGATGACGGAGGCCGATTCCCCGAGATACGCAAGCTCCTCCAAGAGCTGGGCCTGGACGTCGTCACCTGCGGCACCGGCGCTGCTGACCTGCCCTTTGCTGAGGTGGAGTACCTGATCCGTCCCCTGGTCGCGATCGTGCCCCTGCAACGGTTGGTCGGCGAGTTGGCGCGGCTACGCGGCACCAATCCGGACACCATCCGCAACGATCAGTCCCCCTGGTCTGAGGCCGTTGCCAGGGTCAGTCTCTAGGCGGGTGGGCTTGGCCGAGCCCAACTTCGATCACGAAACACCCAGGGAGCGACGGGTCCGCGTTGCCCCCAGAACGGGACCGGCCAAGGGCGGCCCTCGCTTTTAGCCTCGCAGCGGCCAAACTAGGGGTAGGTTGAACAGTTGCCCAAGCTGCGGGGGCGAGGTCGCCCCCGGCCAGCGCTTCTGTGGGGCCTGCGGAGCGTCCCTTCCCGCCGGCTGTCCCAGGTGCGGCGCGCCCGCGCCGTCGGGTCAGCGTTTCTGCGCCAACTGTGGCGCGCCTCTAACCGCGGACGCTCCAGCGCCCGCCCCGGCGGCAGCACCAGCCGCTGCCGCCGAGGTGCGTCTGGTCTCCGTCCTCTTCGTTGACCTGGTCGGCTTCACCCCTCTCTCTGAGACCAGAGACGCCGAAGACATGCGCGAGCTGCTGAGCAGCTACTTCGCTCTCGCTCGCGACGTTGTTGGTCGCCATGACGGCTCGATCGAGAAGTTCATCGGCGACGCCGTGATGGCGGTTTGGGGGGCGCCGCTAGCCCACGAGGACGACGCCCTGCGAGCGGTCCGAGCGGGACTGGAAATGGTCGAAGCCGTGGCCGCCTTCGGTGAGCAGGTTGGGGCGCCTAATCTGCGGGCCAGAGGCGGCATCGTCACCGGCCGGGCCGCCTCCTGGGCCAGCTCCTCGGAGGGCCTGGTAGTCGGCGACCGGGTCAACACCGCATCGCGGGTCCAGTCGGCAGCTCCCCCGGGTGGCGTTCTGGTAGACGGGCTGACCCGGGAGGCGACCGGAGCCAGCATCGAGTACCAGGACGCCGGTCTTCACGAGGTGAAGGGAAAGGCCGCGCCGCTCCCCCTCTGGCAGGCGCTGCGAGCCCTCGAGGAGGGAGGTCGGCGGATCGGGGTCGTCCCGGAGGTGAGCTCCATCTACGGCCGGGACGATGAGATGGAGCAGATCAAGGAGAAATTCGAAGGCGTGGTCGCCAGCTCCGAGGCGGCCATGCTGGTGGTCAGCGGGTCAGCCGGGGTGGGCAAATCCCGCATGCTCGAGGCCCTGGCTCACTACGTGGACGGGATCCCCACCCGAGTTCTCTGGCACGAGGTGGGATGCACGGCATATGGCTCGGGGGTTGCCTACTGGGGCCTTTCCCGGATCTTCCGGCAACGATTGGGATTGGCCGACGACGATCCCCCCAGCGTGGTCGCCGCCAAGCTGGACGAGGGTCTCAACCGGTACCTTCCCGACGCGGGCGACCGCGACTTCGCCGCCCCTAAGATGGCCGTCCTGCTGGGACTTCCCGGTCCCGAACAGACCCCCTCTCGGGACGAGTTCTTCGCCGGCTGGCGCAGCTTCATCGAAGGGCTGGCCCGGTCCCGCCCGGTGGTTCTGGCAATCGAGAACCTGCAGTGGGCGGACTCCGGCCTGCTCGACTTTCTCGAGTACCTCCTCGGCGCCTCCGCCCAGTTCCCGGTGATGGTGATGGGGCTGGCTCGGCCCGAGCTGCTCCAGCGCCGCGACACCTGGTCGTCGCACCGCCAGATCACCGCCATCCATCTCAACCGTCTGGGAGACGGCGAAATCGGCAGCCTGCTCGAGGACCTCGTTCCGGGGATGCCGGTCTTGAGCCGCCGCCAGGTGGTGGCCCGCGCCGAGGGTATCCCCCTGTACGCCGTGGAGACGGTGCACATGCTTGCCGACCGTGGCCTCCTGGTGGAGCGCGACGGTGTTCTCTCCCTGGCCCAGGAGCTGACCCAGCTCGACACCCCAGTCTCGCTGGAGGCCCTCATCGCAGCCCGTCTTGATCAGCTGGAGGCTCCCGAACGGGCCTTGGTGAAGGACCTATCAGTCCTCGGCCTGTCATTCGATCGAGACGCGGTGGAGGCGATCAGCCCCTTGCCGGCCGCCGAGTTGGAACGCCTCCTGCAATCGCTCCAGCGCAAGCAGGTTCTCGATCAAGCCAGTGACTGGCGCGAGACCGAGGCCAACGGCTACGCCTTCAGCCAGACCCTGCTGCGCACAATTGCCTATGACCGGCTGGGCAAGCGCGAGCGCCGGGCCCGCCACCTGGCGGTAGCTGAGCACCTGCGCTCTGTCTTCGCCGCCGGCGGAGAGCAGGTGGCGGAGTCGATAGCCCACCACTACCGCGATGCCTACCTCGCCGACCCCGTCGCCGTCGACGCTGCCCAGGTCGGGACGCTGGCGGGCGAGTGGCTGGTGCAGGGCGCTCAGCGAGCCGCTTCGGTGGGAGCTCCGGAGCGGGCGGCCCTCTATTTCCTCCAGGCCGCCGAACTGGCCGTTGGCACCGAGGAGGAGCTGGTCCACCGCGAGTCTGCCGCCGAGATGTACTTCCGGGCGGGGCGGGTCGCCGAGTCGCTCGATCTCTTTGAGGCCGTCGCGCTCGCCCACAGCGATGCTGGTAGGAGCCGTGATGCGGCTCGCCTGGAAGGAGAGATCGGCAGCGCTCTGGGCCGGTTGGGCCGGGCCAGCGAGGCGATCGGGCGCCTCTACAAAGCGCTCGCGGTTCTCGACCAGGGGGGACCGACTCGTGAGTTGGCCCGAGTCTGCTCGCAGTTGGGAAGGGAGCTATCTATATCGGGATCCCGGGCGGAGGGTCTGCCCTTCGTGGAGCGTGCTCTGGTNNTTGGCCGCTGAGGAGTTGCTTTCAGGGCACGCCAACAGCGCGGACACCCGGATGGCCAACGACCTCCCCGACGCGATCAGCCACCTGGAGGCGGCGCTGGCGATCGCCCGTCGGCTGGGTCAGCTCTACTCCGAGACCTTCCTGAGCGGCAATCTGATGCTGGCTCAGATCTTCGCTGGCGACTGGGCCGGAGCGGAAGCGGTGGCTGATGCCTTGCTCAAAGAAGAGCACCACGGCCAGGAGATCCTTCACAGCCGCCTGGTCCTGCTCCACGCTCTCCGGGGCGAGGCCGCCGCCGCTCGGGAGGAGCTGAGCCATCTTTCCAGGTGGGAGAAGCACGATTCCAGTGAGCCGAGGACGCTTCGCCTGGCGTTAGAGGGGACCGTTCTGTTGTCCGAGGGAAGTCCCGAGCTCGCCCTAGGCGCCTCGAGATCAGCGCTGGAAGTGGCGGTGCCCAACTTCGGTTGGCGCCATGAGATCGCCCGACAGGCCTGGCCAGACGCCTGCGAGGCAGCGCTGGAAAGTGGGGCGCCCGCCGGCATCGAGGCCCTGCTCGAGCAGCTTGGCAATGCACCATCCGGCCACGTCCCTCCGTACCTGGAGGCCCAGGCGCTCCGTTACCGGGCCCTGGTCCCCGGGTTGCCTCACGCGGAATCCGAACCTCTATTCCGGGCTGCCACCGAGGCGTTCAGCGGTCTCGGATACCCCTACTGGCGGGCCAGGACGGTCGTCGACTTGGCGGCAGCTTGTTCGGAGGACGGTTCGCCCATTCCTCCGGTGCAGTTGGCCGAGTCGGTCGCAGAATTCGAGAGGCTCGGCGCCAGCCCTCAAGTTGCCCGCGCCCAGCGGCTTCTGGCGGAGATCTCGATACCTGGCCCGCAGCCGGGATCCTGACCGAGTCGAGATCCCGCCCCGCGCCGTCGAACAGGGCGCGGGCTCCCCCGCAGACCCGATAATCCCGCCCTAAGCAAATCCAAGCGGTAGGCGAAGGCGGTGGGGAGCCATCTCCAGCAAAGGCGGCCGCCACGGGGGGAGACGTGAGAGTTGGGGCTGCGGGCCAGGGAGAGGACAAATCCGAAGCCACTCCGGCGGACGTTCCGAAGAAAGCGAAGCGGTCAGCGAAGGCAGCGGAGACGC
>PLDE01000261.1 GCA_003135035.1 Candidatus Dormiibacterota bacterium
GAGCTCCGCGTCTATCGCTCAACTGACCACGGCGACAGTTGGCAACCTTGCGGAAACGGCCTGCCGGAGGAAAATGCCGGTGCCGTGCTCCGCGACGCTCTGACCAGCGAGATCGGCTCGGCCTCGGCGGTCTACTTCGGTACCACCAGCGGCGAGCTCTACGGCAGTTGGGACGCCGGTGACACTTGGCGCCGGCTGCCGGGCGTCTTTCCGCGCATTCTCAGCGTGCACGCCATCGCCGCCTGAACGGTGGCCACAGTAACGGTGTGGATCCCTGGCTTATTGCGGGATTTCACGCGCGGAGAGGGTGACTTCACCGTCTCCGCGTCCACCGTCCGAACTGCCTTGGACGCGGCTATTACACGGCATCCGTTGCTGCGCGACCACTTAGCGGACGAGCACGGAAAGCCCCGGCCCAACGTGAATGTGTTTCACAACCAAGACCTGGTGCGCGGGGATGCGGAGTTGGCCGCGAGGGTCACCGATGGTGACCGAATCACCATCCTGCAGTCGGTTAGCGGCGGATCCTGAGTAGGGGTCAGCTGCCGAAGATCCGGTTGGCCTCAAAGAGGGCCGCCACCAAGGCGTCCACATCGTCGCGGGTGTTGTAGAGGTAGAAGCTGGCCCGGGCGGTGGCGGAAACGCTCAGTCGGCGCATCAGCGGCTGACAGCAGTGGTGCCCGGCCCGAATCGCCACCCCGGCCCGGTCGACGATGGTGCCGACGTCGTGGGGATGAACACCCTCTAGGTTGAAGGAGACGATCCCCAACTGATCGGGACCCTGGGGCCCGTAGCGGGTCAGCCCGGGAACCTCGGAGAGCATCTCATCGGCGTACTCGGTGAGCTCGACACCATGGCGGAAGACGGAGGGAATGCCCACCTTCTCCAGGTAGTCGACGGCGGCCCGGAGCCCAGCCGCGCCCCCTATGTCGGGGGTTCCCGCCTCGAATTTGTGGGGTATCTCGTCCCAGGTGGTCTTCTCCAGGGTGACCACCGAGATCATCGATCCCCCGGTGAGGAAGGGCGGCATCTCATCAAGCAATTCCGGGCGGCCATAGAGAACGCCGATCCCCGTCGGGCCGCACATCTTGTGGGCCGAGAAGGCGTAGAAATCAGGGTCCAGCTGGGCCAGGTCGACCGGCATGTGTGGCACCGCCTGGGCCCCGTCGATGAGCACTCTGATGCCTTCGCCGTGCGCCTGCCGGATCAACTCCTCCACCGGATTGATGGTGCCCAAGACGTTGCTCACGTGGGTCACCGCCAGCAAACGGGTGGGCGCTTGCAGCAGCCGGACCGTCGCCTCGGCATCGAGGCGTCCGTCGGGGGTAACCGGGATGAACTCCAACTGGCACCCGGTCTGCTCCCGGACCCTCTGCCAGGGCACCAGGTTCGAGTGATGTTCCATCTCCGTGCAGACGATTCGATCCTGCGGTCCGAAGCGCTCTCGGGCATAGGCTTGGGCGACCAGGTTGATCCCCTCGGTGGTGTTGCGCACGAAGACCACGCCGCGAGGATCGGCACCGACCAAACGAGCCACCGACTCCCTGGCGCCCTCGAAGATCTCGGTGGCCCGCTCGCCCAGAACATGAACCCCGCGATGTACGTTGGCGTTGGCGTGCGTGTAGTAGGCGGAGATCGCCTCGATCACCGCAGTGGGCTTCTGCGACGTCGCGGCACTGTCCAGGTAGACGAGCTCGCGGCCATTCACCTGCTCTTTGAGAATGGGAAAGTCGAGGCGAATCAGCCCCGCGTCGAGAGTCGGAGCCAGCATCAGAGGTCCTCGTCGCTGAGGGCGACCCAGAGCTCCCCCTCGCGTAGCTCTACCTGGTGCACCCTGACCGGCTCGACCGCGGGAAAGGAGATCGGCTCGCCGGTGCGAAGGTCGAATTGGCTGCCGTGCAAAGGGCACTCGATGGCGCACTCCTTGGGGTGAAGCTCGCCCTCCGACAGCGAGGCCATGGCGTGACTGCAGGTGTCGTCAAGGCAGTGGAAATCGCCATTCACATTGAAGACGGCGATCGGTAAATCGCCGATCTCCACCCGGGCCGCATGACCCGGAGGGATGGCTTCGGCGTCGCATATTTGAATCCATTCCGCCATCAGGCGGCTCGCCGGCTGGCATCCAACGCGCCGGTACGGGCGAGCTCCTCCAATACCGCGAGCACCAGGCCGCGCCCACACTCGCGCAGCGTTCCTTCGGGAAAGGAGTCGACCACGTCGGCGAAGAAGCCCTCAATGATCAGGCGTCGTGCCTGCTCCCGCTCGATGCCCCGGCTCTCGCAGTAGAAAAGTTGGTTGTCGTCAATCCGGCCCGCCGTCGAGCCGTGCGTGCAACGGACATCGTTGGCCAGGATCTCGAGGGTGGGATTGCTGTCCGACTTGGCCTGGGGACTCAACAAAAGATTGCGATTCTGGACGTAGGCGTTGGTCTTTTGCGCCCCTTCTTCGACCCGGATCAGGCCCGCATAGACCGACCGCGAGCGGTTGGCCACCGCGACCCGATAGAGGAGGTCGCTGACCGCTCCGGGTGCGACGTGGTCTTGCAGCGTCTGGACGTCGCAGTGCTGGCGCTGCTTGCCGACGCAGAGACCGACCAATCTCGTGTCGGAGCCCTCACCCAGCATGAGCGCCTCGAAGTAGGACTTCTGCCAGGCGGCGCCGAGCATGTTCCAACGCAGGTCGTAGCGAGCCTCCTGGCCGACGTGAGCCCTAACCGTGGATTGCAGAACCGTCTGGTCTCCGCAGTTCTGGAAGATCACGTGGGTGAGGTGGGCACCTCGCCCCAGCTCGACCTCGACCAGAGGAACCAGCAGCGAGGGGTCGGCGTTCGGCGAGAGCCACTCCTCAACCACCGTCAGACTGGCACCCTCCTCCAGCTTGATCAGCGTGCGGGGGAAGCTGGCGCTGCCCTGGCTGACTCCGTGGAGGAGGCGGACATAGCCGTCAACCTGCTGGCCCCGGCCGACGTGGAGGGCGGCTCCCCCTCGAGTGCGGACCGTGTTCAGCGAGATCCACTTGCGCAAGCCCGGTGGGGCGACTACGCCCGCGAGCCCCTGCCAGACGGAGCTCTCGGCAGCTATTCCGGCCGACAGCCCCTGGGCTGTCGCGCTGGACCCGACGCCAGCGCCAGCCTCAAGGTTGCCGCACTCGTCGGAAACGACCAATGCCGAGACATCCGCGGAGGCCAGCGGACCGGCTACCGCCTCCGCCAGGTAGGCGGGCATGTCGGTAACGCCCAGGGGTCGTGGTTCGGTGAAAGTTGCCGGGTCGAGCTTGTCGATCTGGGGTGTGCGCCTCCAGTCCTCATCTCTGGTCGAGGAGGGCCAGGGCACCTCGCGATACGCGGCCAGTGCCGCCTGGCGGAGGCCAGCCAGCCAGGCGGAGTCCCCGCCGGCGAGGGCGACTGGAACTGCCTCCTCCCGCGTAACCCGGGAAGATGCGTCGGTCACGGTCAAGACCTGCTCGGCAGCTCCGAGGGCCAGCCTGCCCTCACGGTTGCCCGAGTCAACCGACGCTGCCCTCCATCTGCAGGGAGATCAGGCGGTTCAGCTCAAGGGCATATTCCATCGGCAGCTCCTTGACGAAGGGCTCGATGAAACCGTTGACGATCATGGCGGTGGCTTCCTGCTCTGAAATGCCTCTCGACTGCAGGTAGAAGAGTTGCTCATCGCCCACCTTGCTCACGGTCGCCTCGTGGCCAATCTGAACGTCCTCGGCCTCCACGTCCATGTAGGGATAGGTGTCGCTCCGAGCCTGCTCATCGAGCAGGAGAGCGTCGCAGCGCACGCTGGAGCGGACGTCGTGAGCCTTGGGGTACACCTTGAGGTGGCCCCGGTAGGAGGTCCGCCCCGTGCCCTTGCTGACCGACTTGCTGACGATGGTGCTGGTGGTGTTGGGAGCCACGTGGATCACCTTGGCGCCGGCGTCCTGGTGCTGGCCATCACCGGCGAAGGCGACCGACAGCACCTCGCCGTGCGCTCCCTCGCCCATCAGGTAGATCGAGGGGTACTTCATGGTCACCTTGCTGCCCAGGTTGCCGTCGATCCACTCCACCACCGAGTGCTCCTTGGCGATGGCACGCTTGGTGACGAGGTTGTAAACGTTGTTGGACCAGTTCTGGATGGTGGTGTAGCGGACATGCGAGTTGGGCATGGCGATGATCTCCACCACCGCTGAGTGGAGCGAATCCTTGCTGTAGGTGGGAGCGGTGCAACCTTCGATGTAGTGGACGAAGCTGCCCTCCTCGGCGATGATCAAGGTGCGCTCGAACTGGCCCATGCTCTCGGTGTTGATCCGGAAGTAGGCCTGCAGGGGAATCTCCACCCGTACGCCCTTGGGGACGTAGACGAACGAACCTCCCGACCAGACCGCCGAGTTGAGGGCGGCAAACTTGTTGTCGTTGGGCGGAATCACCGTCCCGAAGTACTTGCGGAAGATCTCCGGGTGCTCACGAAGTCCGGTGTCGCAGTCGCAGAAGAGCACGCCCAGTTTCTCCAGGTCCTCACGGATGGAGTGGTAGACGACCTCGCTCTCGTACTGGGCGGAGACCCCGGCCAGGAACTTGCGCTCGGCCTCGGGAATTCCCAGGCGATCGAAGGTCCGCTTGATCCCCTCCGGCACCTCGTCCCAGGTGCGACCCTGCTCCTCTGCCGGGCGCACGTAATAGTAGATGTCGTCGAAGTCGATCCCGCTCAGGTCGGCGCCCCAACTGGGCATCGGACGCTGGCGGAAGTGCTCGAGCGCCTTGAGCCGGAACTCCAACATCCAAGCTGGCTCCGACTTGCGTCGCGAGATATCGGCCACCACCTCGGGCGAGAGCCCACGCTCGGCTCGGAAGACGAACTCGTCGCCATCGTTGAAGCCGTACTTGTAGTCCTTGGTCAGGTCCTTCGCGGCGACTGCCATTTGGTTCTTCCTCGCTTTATCCCCACCGGGAGGAGTTATTCCGACCTGATAGTAGGTATTTTACCCCGCTAGGCGGCGGGCGCGTCGTTGACCTCCAATCCCGCCGCGCGCAGCATCGGGTCGTAGCCGTCCTTTTCGATCTGATCGACGAGCTCGCTTCCCCCGGAGGCAATCACCCGTCCGGCCGCCATTACGTGGACCTGATCGGGCTTGATGTAGTCGAGGATGCGCTGGTAGTGGGTGATGATCAGCACGCCCATGCCGTCGCTTCGAACGCGATTGACTCCCTCCGCCACGGTTCGAAGGGCATCGACGTCGAGGCCGCTGTCGGTCTCGTCGAGGATGGCCATCTCGGGCCGCAGAACGGCCAGCTGGACTATCTCCATTCGCTTCTTCTCGCCGCCGGAGAAGTTGTCGTTGATGTAGCGGGACATGAAGGAGGGATCCATTTTCAGGGAGGCCATCTGCTCCCGGACCAACTTCAGAAAGTCCCGGGCGGCCAGGCTCTTGCCCTGCCCCTTGAGAGCGGCCCGGAGGAAGTTGACGGTGGTCACGCCAGGGATAGCCGTCGGGTATTGCAGGCTGAGGAAGAGACCCATTCGGGCTCGGTTCTCGGGGAGCATTCCCAGCAAGGTTTGATCCTTCCAAAAGATCTCGCCACCGGTGACCTGATACTTGGGGTGGCCCATCACGGCATAGCCCAGACTGGTCTTGCCAGCTCCGTTGGGCCCCATCAGGGCGTGGACCTCTCCTTGGGGGACGCTGAGACTCACCCCGGAGAGAATCTGCTTGCCGTCGACGGCGACTTGGAGGTCGCGAACAACTAGCGCAGCCGGCGCCGAGGCGGAGGTCTCAGACACCAGTTAGATGCCCTGCTTCCCGGTAGATCGGCAGACTCGCGACCGGACATTCCGGCTCGACGATTCCGGGGTCGCGCATCATATCGGCTAGGGTGGTCCCGCCGAGCACCTGCTTGACCGCCTGCTGGAGCCGTCCCCAAAGTGGACGGCTCAGGCATTCGGGCTCGCGCGAGCAAGCCCCAGCCTGGTAGTTCTCAGCCAGGCATTCAACCGGAGCAACCGGCCCCTCCATAAGCTCAACGATCTCCAGAACTGTCACTCCCGCGGGCTTCCTCGCCAACCGGTAGCCGCCGTGTAGGCCGCGGGTGCCCTCGACAAGCCCCGCCCGTCGGAGCGGCGCCACCAGTTGCTCCAGGTAGGCCAGGGGCATTCCCTCGCGGCGGGCGATCTCGGCCAGGCTGAGAGGCGGACCGCCATGGGCTTTGGCCAGCTCGGTCATCATGCGCAGCCCGTAGTGGGCCCGGGACGAGATCCTCATGGCGACCGGGGTCTGCCCGCTAAATCCGACTGACATGTACCTATTTTACGACCCGCTCCCACCAGCCAGGGCTGGCGAAGGAAGCCGACCCCGGTGGCGGCGCCGTCAGGCCCGCAGGGCGTGCTCTCGCAGAGCGGTCACTTCCCGGCAGATCACGTCGCCCGCCCGCTCCACGTCGGCTTGGGTGGTCGACCGCCCCAGGGTCAAGCGCAGGTGGGCGGACGCCAGCTGCGGGGAGAGGCCCATAGCTAGCAGAACGTGGGAGGGAGCGAGCGAGCCGCTGGTGCAGGCGGAGCCGGCCGACCCACAGATCCCGACCCGATCCAGTCGCATTAGAAGCAGCTCTCCCTCTACCCCGGGGAAGGCGAAGGTGCAGAAGTTGGCTAGCCGCTCACCCACGGGGCTGCCCGTGGCGACGGCGTCAGGCAAGCCCTGCTGAATCCGCTGGCTCAGCTCGGCGCAGAGCCGCGCCTGCCGCCTCATCTCGACCGCACGCTCCGCCTCCGCCAGTTGCACGGCAACTCCGAAGCCGACGACGCCTGGAACGTTCTCCGTGCCCGAGCGGCGCGTACGTTCCTGACTCCCTCCGGTGATCAGGGGATCGAGCAGAGTGCCATGGCGGGCGTACAGTGCGCCCACGCCCTTCGGCCCGTAGATCTTGTGGGCCGACACCGTCAGCAGATCAACGCCCAGCTCCTCGACATCCAGTTTCATCTTGCCCAGAGCCTGTGTGGCGTCCGTATCGAAGACCGCAGGCGAGTCGGCGTGAGTCACCTCTGCCAGTTCGCGGATCGGCTCGATGGTGCCAACTTCGTTGTTGGCCAGCATCACGGAAACCAGCACCGTGTCGGGCCGCAGCGCCGCGGCCAGAACATCGCGATCCACTCGGCCCATCGCGTCGACCTTCAGTTCGGTCACCTCGAAGTCCAGCCGTCTCAGGTCGCGGGCCGTCTCCAGAATCGCCTCGTGCTCGATCGAGGAGATGATCAGGTGCCCCCCGCTCCCAGCGCGGCGGCGAACCACTCCTCGCAGAGCGAGGTTGTCCGCTTCGCTGCCACTGCCGGTGAAGATGATCTCCCGGGGCCGGGCGTTGAGCGCGAGCGCGACGCGGTCCCGAGCGGTGTCGATCAGGGTCCGCGCCGCGCGTCCGGCAGCGTGGATGCTGGAGGGGTTCCCGAAGGTCCCGGTGAGCGCCGGGAGCATGGCCTCGAGCACCTCGGTCCGGAGCGGGGTGGTCGCGGCGTGATCCAGATAGATGCTCACCGACCCCGCCTCAGCGGCGCCGACGTCAGTCGTTGGCCCGCTCTGTTAGGAGAGCGGTGAGGGGCCCCGAGTGCTCGCTCAGCGTTCGGTGGAGTTCGAGGAGTTCGTCATTGCTAATGGGGTCAGAGTCGGCCTCAGCCCGGCCTACCAAGGCCACCTCCTCCTCGTCCTCGCTGCTCTCGGTGTCATCCGAAGAGGCCAGTTCCAGGGCGACCAGGAACGCGAGTTCGCAATTCCGGCAGGTGACCTCCACGGTGTACTTCTGACCCTCATGGTCGAGCTGCCTCAATTTGCAGTCGGCCAGCGAGCGTCGACACATGGGGCAGCGGAATGCTCCAGCTCTCTCGCGCAGGAATGCCAAGATGTCCATCTCTTCCTCAGCTCGAGTATACCCAGCCCGGCTGAGATCAACCTGACGGTCGAACGATCGCTACCTCTCCGCCCGGTAGACGCTCCAGCACCGCCTCGGTGAACTCCTCGGTCCGAGCCTGGCCACCCAGGTCGGCGGTGCGCACCCCACCACTGACCGCCCCCATGGTCGCCTCTCTCACCTGACCCCCGAAATGAACCAGGAAGGCGTCTTCGGTGTGCTCGAGCAGGGCTGCGACCGCCAGGATCATGGCCATGGGATTGGCGATATGCCGTCCCTGCAGCGCCGGCGCCGTTCCGTGCGGGGCTTCGGCCATGAGCAGGCTGGGACGACTCGTTTCGTTGAACCCGATTAGCAGCGACTCGCTCCCGGCCAGGGTCCCGTAGAGAGCTAGCACCAGGTCGGAGAGGATGTCGCCATCGCGATTTAGCGCCGGGATCACCAGTCGGTCATCGCGGGTCAGGAGCAAGGCGAAGGTGGCGTCGATCAGCTGGGGTTCGTAGCGGACATCCGGGTGGCGCCGGCTGGCGGCGTCCATCTCTTCTTTGAGCATTCCCTCATAGACCCGGGATACGGTGAACTTGGGCCCACCGAAAACGGTGGCTCCCGTTCGGCCGGCCTCGACGAAGGCGAACTCGGCCACCCGTCGGCAATGCTCCCGGCTGATCTTGGTGGTACGGAAGGCAAGTTCCTCGGCACCGTCTCCCTCGCGCCACTCCAGCGCCCCGTAGGCGTCGTCGACCGCCATCCGGACCACTGTGATCGGTGCGTGAACGCCACCCAGTGGAGGGATCCCGGGAATGCGCTGGCCGGTGCGCACGATGACATCGCCACCCACCTCAGCCCGAAGGATCGCGTTGGGACTGCCGATGTCGTCTCCCAGGCCTTCTGGGGTCACGGTGGCCGCCTTGAGGCCGAAGTGACTGGCCTTCATCATTTCGGCCGCCTGGTGGACGACCCCGTTGGCGCTGGCCCGCCTCGCCTGGAGGCTGAGGTCCACGTGCTCGAGGAGCAGTCGCGACTCCAGTTGCGGGGTCTCGAGAACTCGGAGAGCCTCAAGCAGCAACTCCTCCCCGGTCTCGTCCCCATGAAGGACGGAGATGGTGGGCTGAGCCAATGAGCTAGCCGCTGGAGAGACGGCGGAAGGCCTCGGCGTAGGCGACCCCGTGGGGCTCTCCCATCTTCGCCATCCGCTCCAGAACGCGCCCCGACACGTCCTGTCCCGGGGTGTGCTGGCTACGGTGTTTGGCGAGAGCGGCGAGCTTGCGCTCGACCGTGGTGGTGACGTCGACGACGTGTTCGGGGTTCTCGGTGCCGACCACCCAGACCTCGCGCACGGAGTGGGGCTGCAGTCCCTGGGCCAGCAGTTCGGGGTAGGCGTGAGGATTGCGGGCGTACGGGTAGACCGCCTCGATGGCCAGCTGGCCGGCGGCTAGATGATCCGGATGGTTGCCGAAAAGATTGCTGTAGTTGCGCACCGCGTTCTGGCAGACGATCAGTTCCGGGCGGTGTTGGCGGATCACCTTGACCAGCTGGCCCCGGATCTCGTCGGTAGCCCGGAGCTGACCATCCGGGTGGCCCAGGAAGATCACCTCCTTAACCCCGAGAACGTCGGCCGCCTCACGCTGCTCTTTCTCTCGCACCGACGCCAACTGACTCTGTTCGATGGTGAGGTCGGCGGCACCGGCCGCCCCATCCGTACAGATGACGTAGTTGACTTCGATTCCCCGGTCCGTCCAGAGGGCAACCGTCCCAGCGGAGCCGAACTCAGCGTCGTCCGGGTGAGCCACCACAACTAGGGCGCGCTCAAAGTCCGCGAGTGTGTTCAAGGCCATTACGGTCCCAGGATATCTACTCGTCGGGCCGCCCCCCGTGACGCCGGGCTGGCACTTAGTGGAAAAGCCAGGGCAGTTTGAGCCGAAGTCCACCGTCCTTGAGAGCGTCGATGACGTCGTCTGCCAGGACGCGGCCGATCGGCCGGCCATCGACATCAACCACCACGACCGATGATGACCGAGCCTCCGTCAGCCGGTCCACCACCTCGTCAAGAAATGCCTCCGGGTGAAGCGTTACCGGGCGCGAGTCCGAGATCAGTTCGCTGAGTGAGGCACCGTCGTCCGCCACCAGCAGGTCGAAGAGCGGCAGGTCAGCGATCAACCGACCGCTCTCGTCAACAACTGCCACGGAGTCGATGTCGGCACTGTGGGCACTCTGCGCAGCCAACTCGCGGCGGATCTCGGTGACCGTGCTACTGATTGAAGTTTTCGCTAGCGCGGTGGTCATGAACCCGCCCGCCATAGTCTCCGGATAACCAAGCAAGACGGTGAGCTGGCGTGCAACCTCGGGAACGACGTGGGCCAGGATCGCGTCCGACTCGGCACGCTCCATGTCCCGTAGGACATCTACCGCTTCGTCAGGCTCCATTGCCGAGACAAGTGCGGCAGCCCGTTCCGGCGGAGCGTCCCTGAGGATATCCTCGATCTGCTCGGGTTCCATCTCCTCCAGGGCGTCGGCCACTGCCTCTGGGTCAAGGCCGGTGGTCAGCTCGTCGCGGGCCGACTGGTCCAACTTTTCCAGGAGGTCCGCGAGCTCGCCCGGATGGAGCCGGCGCAGTCCCTCGTTGGGCACCTGAAGCCGCAGCTCGGACCCCGGGTCACCGAAAGGATGGACGGCCGACCAGTCAACCAGGCGACGGGGTTCCGCGGCGGCTGAGGGGATCAATCGTGCCCACCAGGGTCGGGTTTCTGCCGCCACCGCGACCAGCCGGAGGCGGCCTGCCACCTGAGCCAGGAAGAGATCCTCGGCGCGAAAGACCTTGACCCCATCGACATCCACAGACTGCCTTCGGAGCAGGTCCTGCACCAGGCAGAGTTCTCCCTCCCGGCGCACGAACCCGGCCGCGTTGGGCGCCGCCTCCCGGACCACGATCGCCTTCGCGTCCAGGCGCAGGATGTCCGCCACAGCCCGAAACACCTGGCGCTCGCCGATTTGGAGAACTATTCCAGTCACCAGCGGATACGGCTCGTTCCCCGTCCACCTGACCACTACATCCTGAAGTCGGCCGGCTCCCTGTCCCTCCTCGTCTGTTGGCGACAGGGCACGCAATCGAGCGAGCGACACAAGGGAGGCCTGGACCGAGCGCGTCGCCAGCAGCCGGCGCCCGCGCCTACGCGAACGAGTTGGCTGCGATCGAGTACTAGCGGCCATCGCTATCGGAGCGCGAGGCCGCCCGAAGCCGGCGCCGCAGGCTCGGATCGCCAGTTCACCCTGCTAGCATAAGGCGGCGCTGCGGCGCAGTATTCGGTGCCCCACTTGCCCAAGCGCGTGGACAGCCTGGTGGCATCGCCCAGCGGACTTTGGAGGTGCGCATGGACGGTTCAAGTAGACCCCCTGGCCCACCATCTTCGCGCACGCCGTGAGCTTCTAGCCAAACCCGGCGGCCTCCTGGTGTGCGCCTGGCACGTCGAGTACTCGCTAGCACGCTAGGAGGTCCGTAATGTCCGAAGAGTTCCGCCCGCTTGCGCCACCGGGACCAGCCCTCCGTGACCCAGATGATCAGGGTGAGATTCGCGGTGCTCTCGGCACCGTCCCCGCCTGGGACCCCAGCCGTCCCCGGTCGTGGACCCGCCGCCTTCTGACTTTGGCGGCCATCATGGGTCCAGGACTCGTGGTGATGGTGGGCGATAACGACGCCGGCGGCGTTTCCACTTACGCTCAGGCCGGGCAGGATTATGGCGCCACCCTGTTGTGGGTACTCGTTCTTCTCATCCCGACGCTGATCGTTGCGCAGGAAATGGCTGCCCGGCTGGGGGCGGTTACCGGCGTCGGCCACGCCCGCCTGATCAAGGAACGTTTCGGCAGCTTCTGGGCGGCCTTCTCCGTGGGCGACCTATTTCTGCTGAACTTTCTCACGTTGGTCACGGAATTTATCGGCGTAGACCTCGGATTGCGCTACTTCGGGGTAACTCCTCTGGCGTCCGTTCCAATCGTAGCCGTGGGTTTGCTTGCCATGGTGGCGACCGGCAGCTTTCAACTTTGGGAGCGGTTCATGTTTGTCTTCATCATCACCAGCTTGCTGATGTTCCCGCTGGCACTCCTGTCGCATCCCACCGCGACTCCTGTCCTGACCGGCCTAAGCCATCCTGGGGTGAAAGGGGGCTTCACATCCACATCGGTTTTATTTGTTATTGCTGTGGTGGGTACCACCATCGCGCCCTGGCAGTTGTTCTTCCAACAGTCGAATGTGATCGACAAGCGGATCACCACCCGTTGGTTGAAGTACGAGCTTGCGGACACGTCCATCGGTGCAGTCATCACGACGGCCGGTGCCGCCGCTCTCATGATCGCGACCGCGTTCGCCTTCTCTCACAGTAATCTTGCCGGGCACTTTGGGTCGGCGCTGGACGTGGCGAAGGGGCTGGGACAACGAGAAGGCACGGCTTCCGGCGCCATCTTTTCGGTAATCCTGGTTAACGCATCAGTGATTGGAGCCTCGGCGGTGACCCTTGCCACGTCCTACGCGCTGGGAGACATCTTCGGCCTCCGGCACTCGCTGCACCGCAGCGTGAGGGAGGCCAAGGGTTTCTACCTGACGTTTGCCGCACTGATCGCGCTAGCAGCTAGCGTGGTCCTTATACCGCGTGCCCCGCTCGGTTTGATGACTACGGGAGTGCAAGTGCTCGCTGGTGTTCTTCTACCGTCAGCAATCGTCTTTCTCTTGCTGCTGTGCAACGATGCCGCGGTGCTCGGCCCCTGGGTCAACTCAGCCCGGCAGAACGCGGTCGCGAGCTTGATCGTGTCGGTCCTGGTCTTGCTGTCCTTGATTCTTACGGTGACGACTGTCTTCCCTTCCCTGCCTCTTGGCCCGTTCACGATCGGCTCGGTGGTAGTGGGTGCCGCCGGTCTCGCGTGGCTGGGGTGGAGTTCCCGTCGGCGCAGGAGTGCTGACGAGGAACGCCAACTGGCCATCGGTGGCGATCGTCAGATCTGGCGGATGGCGCCATTAGCGAGCCTGCCGCCGCCGGTCTGGTCACGCGGTCAGCGCATCGGAACGGTTGCGCTGCGCGCCTACCTTGTCGTCGCGGTTGTGCTCTTGGCGGTGAAAATAGGTCAACTGGCCGTCGGGCACTGAGTCCGACGCTCGGCTCGGCTCTTCGCCAGTTTGGGCCGCAGTACTCAGCCGCAAGATTCGAGGAGTCCGTCTACGCCGAAGGCGGATATAGCCTGACGAGCGGCAGCAGAGCCGTCAGTCAGGGCGAGGGTGATAGCCACGTCGTCGTGACGGCGAAGCTGCGCCAGACGCCCGAGCAGGCCCCCTGCCAGGGCATCACCAGCCCCGGTGGGATCGACGACGGCCGGGCCAGGGAAGGGTGGTGAGTGCACCTCCGAACTCGCAAAAACAGCCAGGGCGCCGCGCGCCCCAAGCTTCAGGATCACCGCCTGCAGCTGCCAGCGCATTAGCGCCTCGCGAGCAGCCTGGATAGAATCCGCTGGCGCCGTCGGCAGCAGCGCTCTCAGTTCGGCTTCGTTGGCGAACAGCAGGTCCGAGCGTTGAAGCAGCTGCTGAAGAGTCGCCCGGTGGCTGACGATGAAGTCTCGCATCGTGTCCAGCGCGACCAACTTGGCCGCGGGACACTGCTCCAGCACCTCGAGCTGGCGCTCGGGGTGCATCGAGCCCAGGAAGAGGATCTCGCTCTCCCCAGCCAGGCCGGTCAGGTTAGGGCGCCAGTCCAGATAGACGCCAACTCGCTGCTCCTCCTCGACCGGGACAGCCTCGGTGGGGTGGTGCTCCGCGCGCCAACGGTAGGTGCGTCCAGGAAGTTCGGCGACCGCCGAGCGGTCGATCCCGGCCCGGTCGAGGAGCGCGAGCAGAGGCTGGCCATCGGCGCCGATAGCCCCACTCGCACGGACCGTACAAAGAGGACGGGCCGCCAGTGAAAAGTAGAGTGCAGAGCCGCCCGGGATGTCGCGTCTCCGGCCCGCCCGAGTCGTCAGGTCGTCGAACGCCAGCGTCCCGGCGGCGGTTACCGCCCAGCCGGCGCCGCCAGCGACGTCGCTAGGAGGCGGGAAAGAGGGGGATGACAGGGGCCAATCCCCGAGCGCGTTCGTCCAGGGCAGCGCGCATCAGGCGCGCCTGGACCTGAAATAGAATCCGGCCGATGTGGTCGGGATCACGGTTCAGTCCGAGGGCCAGGCGCAGCCCGGGGTCGACTGAGCTGGTGAGCGCCACCACCTGTTCGAAGACCCAGCCGGGGACGGTAGGGCTCAGCTGCATCCGGCAACGCTCGACATGGTCCAAGAGAATGTCTGAGGCGTCCAAGCGCTGCTGCGGCGTGCGCCGGTGCCGGGACCGAAAGGTGAGTTGCGCCCGAGCCGCCGCGATCTGCAGGGCGGTCACTTCATAGGGGTTGGTGTAGGCGGCTCCCAGCGACATGCGCGCCATCATACGCACGGCCAAGTTCGCCTATCCTCAGGTATGGATGACCGAGCCAGAGCTGATCCACGAGACGCTGATTGTCAGCGAGGAGCGCTTCTCTGGCCGATTGATCAGGCTCACCGTTGATCGCGTCCGGTTGCAGTCCGGCTCCGAGGCCGAGCGCGAGGTGGTGCACCATTCCGGCGGAGTCGGGATAGTCGCCGTAGCCGAGGACGGGTCGGTCCTCTTGGTGCGCCAGTACCGCCACGCCGCCAAGGAGCTCCTTTGGGAGATTCCAGCTGGCGGACGAGAGCCAGGAGAGTCGCCCCTGGAGACCGCGCGAAGGGAGCTCTCCGAGGAGACTGGCTACGCAGCCGAGGCCTGGCTCGGGGTCGGCGCCACCTTTCTCGCGCCCGGATACAGCACTGAGCTCTTCTGGTATTTCCGAGCGACCGGTTTGACCAGGAGCGGAGACCCCCACCCCGACCCGGACGAGGTGCTCGAGGCTCGGTCCTTCACCCCGGTGGAGGTCGCTGACCTCGTCTTCCGGGGCCAGCTCCGAGACGCTAAGACACTGGCGGGCCTGGCGCTCGCCGGAGCTCTCGATCTCACCTCCGTGGGACCCGGTGGCCCTGGACTCGGCAGCACTTCATCTTGATCTCGGAGGAACTCCGAGTTGACACCTCGGGGGCCCCGATCGTTGACCTCACTCCACAGTTGCGCCGCTTCTGCGCCGAACACGGCGACGGACTGGTCCAGGCGTTCGTGCCCCATGCGACAGCTGCCCTGGTGGTGGTGGAGCTAGGCGCTGGCAGCGATGGAGATCTCCTCAGCTGGCTGGAGCAGAGCGTTCCCCGTGGCGCCTCCTATCGACACCAGCACGGGAGCCCAGGGCACGGAGCAGACCACTTGCTCCCCGCCCTACTGGGTTGCTCGGTGACCGTCCCGGTCCTGAGCGGGAACCCCCAGCTCGGCAGCTGGCAGAGCCTGGCGCTGATTGACACCAACCGAGAAAACAACCTGCGCCGCATCCGACTCACCTTTATCCCGGGTTGAAGTCCAGGGGGCGCTTGCCAAGGGGGGGTCAGCTCCTCCGGGACTGAGCGGTGTCCGCCTGGGCTACCCCCGGGCGGGAGCGTCGAACTGGCCGGCTGGGATG
>PLDE01000101.1 GCA_003135035.1 Candidatus Dormiibacterota bacterium
CGCCCTTGGTGCGGATCATGGCTGCGCCTTCGGAGATGCGCCGGAGCGCCTCCCCCAGGTCTCTGGCTCCGCAGACAAAGGGGACCTTGAACTGCCATTTGTCGACGTGGTGTTCCTCGTCAGCCGGGGTGAGGACCTCTGACTCATCGATGTAGTCGACCCCGAGAGCCTCCAGGATCTGGGCCTCGACGAAATGGCCGATACGGCACTTGGCCATCACCGGAATCGACACCGCGGCCATGATCGACTTGATCAATTTGGGATCGCTCATCCGGGCCACTCCACCCTGGACCCGGATATCGGCCGGCACCCGCTCCAGGGCCATCACCGCAACCGCCCCAGCCTCCTGGGCGATGGTGGCGTGTTCCGGCGTGACGACGTCCATGATCACGCCGCCTTTCAGCATCTCAGCCAGACCACGCTTGACCTTGGCCGTTCCCGTCTGGAGATGTCCGTTCTGGCTCATTTCATCCCTGCGTCTATCTACCTGAGATCATCAAAGCGGCACTCACGGCAACTCGATTCTAGCTCGCGCCCTGCCGCGACCCTCTTCCCCGCGAGCAGCGGATGAATCCAAAGCGGCCCAGATTCCCACACCGACAGCGGGGAATTGCGCTCGACTCTGGGCCATCACTAGCTCCGAAACGAGCGCCTTGACGGTCACCCTTTGGCAGCAGGCGAGCCGTTGACCTCACCATTGCTGACGCAGAGGGGCACCAGATCCGATCCGGAAGCACTAACGTCTAGGGGCTCGGACACGCACCTCTCGATCCCAAGGGCGCGTCGAGCGCTGAAGTAGGCTGCGAGCGAGCCGCCATGGCGCAGTGGTAGCGCAGGGGCCTTTTAAGCCCAGGGTCGCAGGTTCGAATCCTGCTGGCGGCACCAGTTTCTGATCTCAGAACGAAACACGTTGAGCCATGGTCGGGTCTGCCCTTTCGCCGTCAACGTGGGTCGCATCACTCAGTGAAAGTAGGACGGCGGGAGACTGACCGGTCGGCCGCGGGCCCTGCCAACTCCATTGCGTGAAGGTGTGACATCTTGCTATCATGACATCATGACGCGACAGACAACCGTGCGGCTACCCGATGAGCTTGCCGATCAGGCAGATGCAGTGGCGCGTGTTCGTGGCACCAGCGTGAACGCCCTCATCGTCGAGTCGCTCACTACCGCGATCGATCTTGTTCGAGCCGACGATGACTTCACTGAGCGTGCCCGCAAGCTGCTCGAACGCGATAGGGAGTTGCTCGACCGGCTTGCCCGGTGACACGGTATCTGACCCTTGCGGAGTACCTCTGGCTCGCCGAGCAGGTAAGGCTGATCGAAGCAGCCACGCTGGTCAAGGCGAGCCGCACAGAGCTTGCAGACTCGGCGCTGCATGCCCCCGGAACCAGCTTCGACGGCGATGAGTTCTATGTGGATTTGGCTGAAAAGGCCGTGGTGCTCGTCTGTCGGTTGGCGCGGAACCATCCCCTCCCCGACGGCAACAAGCGAGCGGCCTGGGCTTCACTGGTGATGTTTGTGGATTTGAACGAGGCGCAGTGGACCCCAGCCCCTCCTGATATCGACGAAGCGGAAGCGGCGATGCTGGCTGTTGCCGCGCATGAGGTCGACGAGGCGCTGCTGCCGCTCCACTCGGGGTCGGCTGGCAGGGTCGCCGCTCCGCTCGTCGCCGAGGGATGACTTCCAACTCCGCCCGCAGCTGGCACGAGCGATCACCAAGACGGCGACTGGAGTCGGTCACACCAATAGAGACATACAATTTCCCCGCACCACGTCGGGGTCCGGAGGAGCCTGAGTGAAAGAGCCCAGTCATCTTGAGTTTCCGGATGGCGCCGCAGTTCCCAACCTGGACGTTGCCTGGATCCACGGTTCAGAGGCCGCTAAGTACAACACCGATGCCGACATCCAAGTGCACGCCTATGACGAGCACACGTACATCCTGCGCCAGAACATGGCGGTCAGCTACGAAGCGCCGTTCATGTTTCTCCTTTTCGGGCGCTCCCGGGCGCTGCTACTCGACACCGGTGCTACCGCGGATGAGAGGTACTTCCCCCTGCGGCGCGCCGTTGATTCGATCATCGTCCGGTGGTTGGACACCCACGCGGGCTCCGAGAGCTACGGATTGCTGGTCCTGCACACTCACGCGCATACGGATCACACTGCGGCCGATGGGCAGTTCCTCGACCGACCGAACACCGTGTTGGTTGGAGCTAAGCGCGATCAGTCATGGCCCCTTTTTGGCTTCGCCGAGCAGCCTGACTCGGTCTTCAGGCTTGATCTCGGCGGCCGCCTGCTGGACTGTTTGGCGACACCGGGGCACCACGAGGCAGCCGTCACCTTCTACGACCGCTACAGCGGCATCCTCTGCACCGGCGACACCGTCTATCCCGGCCGCCTCTACATCTTCGACTGGCCAGCCTTCATTCGCTCGATCGACCGGCNNCCGCTACGTCCTGCCCAAACTGATCATCACCCCGGTTGGCTAGCCAGCCTACTGCGGTTCCGTTGAGCCAAGTCCCCAGCGATTCGGCGTCGTCTGGCCCGGAAGAGCGAGCGTGACTATCCGAGAAACGGCCACCGCCGCCAACTGCCCAGTACGTCGGCGAGGGACTCTTCCTCGAAGGCCAAGTGTTCCAGCAGCCGAGTCGCCAGTTGCTGCAGAGCGTCGACCAACTTTTGGCGGTCGACGCTGGGCTCAACACTGTTCACGGCTTGCGCCGCGATTTCTACTTCATCGAGCAGAGTGGACACGACCCGGTGATCTGACTCGAGGCGATCGACGACCCCGCTCAGGCTAGGGTCCGCCCGGCGAACCGAGGGAAAGAGCGCGACGTCCTCGGCTCCGTGGTGGCCATGGACAAATCGGCAATACTGCAGGCAATTGATGCGCACCTGAAAGAGTGGACCGCTGGACCGGAGGGAGCTGATCTCGCTTTGGATCTCCTTGGCTGGGGCGCCGTCAGCGACTGCCGCGGCGAGCGCTTGGCAGGTGCCCAGATCCCGGCGCAGCAGACTGTGCACCCACTTCAACTCATCCAGAAGAGTGTTGGGTCCGGTGTCACCCAAAGCCATCGGCGCCGCCTCCCTACTGCGGCGCGTTCAGTGCTCGACTGGTCACGGGCAGAGCATAAGCTACCGTCTCGGGGACCCGAGCAGGCTGGCCAGACGATCCATTGACTGTCGGGCGCCGCGCTCCATCCCCGCCGCCACCATCGTGTCGCGATCCGCTACCGAGGAGAACACCGAACTAGTCGTCAGCTTGGTCCCGTCGCCATCGACTCCGAAGGTGATCGTCTCCAAGATTACCTGGGTTGGATCGCCCTCATACTCGAATGTCTGCACCAGACGGCTCGGTGGCGAGACCTCGTGGTAGACGCCGTGAAAGGCGAATTCGGTGCCCGCGGCATCATGCTGAACAAAACGCCAGACGCCGCCCATCCTGACCTCCATCGCCACGACGACGGTGGAGAGATCTCCCGGACCCCACCATTTCGGGATCATTTGGGGATCGGAGTAGGTCTCAAAAACTAACTCCGGCGGCGCGTCGAAGTGATGGGTCAGGACAGTCACCAGTTGATCAGGCTCGACCCTAAAGATCGTCTCGGCTGCGCTCATGGCTCCTCTCCCTTTTCTTGTAACTGACGCAGGAGTTGGTCCAAGCGATCATGGCGGGCCTCCCACAAGTGGCGATAACGCGCGAGCAATTCATCCACGTCTGCCAGCGGAGCCGCTTCGAGTCGGCAGGGACGCCACTGGGCCCTCCGGCCTTGGGACACAAGCCCGGCGCGCTGGAGCACCTTGAGGTGCTTGGAGACGGTGGGAAGCTTTAGCGAAAAGGGGGCAGCCAACTGGTTCACCGTGGCTTCGCCTTCTCCCAGCCGGGCCAGGATCTGGCGGCGGGTGGGATCGGCCAAGGCGTTCAGAGTCAGACTCAATTGATCGCTGGCCACATCATTCTCCCGGCTAGCTAATTAGCCTATAGGCAGAATAGCTCGTTCGCGTTGAGCAGTCAAGCGGCCTGTGCGGGATACTTCCCGGCGCTGTGTGGAACGGGAGGCAAGTGGAATCTCCAGGCGCGTGAGCATGAGAGAGGTCGGTGAGCTCGCTCTGCAAGGGCGGGGCGGGGAACCGATCGATTGGCGGCGGACCCTGGCGTCACACGGCGTGGCCACCCTGCCGCCGAACCGCATCGACTCCGAGGCCTGGACATGGCATACGACGCTGCCCAGCGATGACGGCGGCAGCGAGTCTCTGCTGATTTCCGAGCTGAGGCCCGGCGTGGCCACCGTGCTGGCCGAGCGCGACCACAACAGTGCCGATGCCCAGCGCCTTCTTGCCGCCTGTCGCCAGATGCTGCGGCTCGACGACGACCTCTCGCGCTTCTACCTAGTCGCTGCCGCCGACCCGGACATCGCTTGGGCGACTACCGGCGCCGGGCGAATGCTGCGCAGCCCGACCGTATTTGAAGACGTGATCAAGACCATCTGCACCACCAACTGTTCTTGGTCTGGGACCGAGCGGATGGTGGCGGCGCTGGTGCGCCACTTGGGGAGCCCCGACGGCTGTGGCCAGCATGCCTTTCCCAGCCCCGGGGCGATGGCGAAGGCGGACCCGGAGTTCTACCGGGAGGTGGCCAGGACCGGATATCGGGGGGCTTATCTGCAGGCGGTGGCGCGCCAGGTTTTCGAGGGCAGGCTGGACCTGGAGAACCTCACTGACCCCGGCCTCACCGACACCGGGGCCGAGGCGCGACTCCTCACCCTGCCCGGCGTCGGACCCTACGCCGCCGCTCACATCATGCTGACGGCGTTGGGACGCTATGGACTGCTGATCCTGGACTCTTGGACTCGGCCCACCTACGCCCGGCTGAGCGGAAGGCGCGCTTCCGACCAGGCTATTCGGCGGCGCTTCCGCAGCTTCGGCAACTACCAGGGTTTGGCCTTCTGGCTCTACCTGACCCGGAACTGGGTCGCGGAATGATCAACTGGAGTCCGCCCTGGTATTTGCTGATTAGCTGACGTGGAGTGGGAGCCCCGGCGGTGGCGCGATGGCGAGCTGCCCGGTTGACCGCGTCCCCACTGCGGGTAGTGAGCGCCAGGGCACCACTTCTGCCTTACCGCTGGCCAGCGCGGCAGTCCCACTCGCCCCGAGAAAGAGGAGGACCAGTCCCAACGTCAGCCAGGAGCGGCCGCGCTGCAGCCGTCGCATTGTGAGCACCAGTCTGGCAGCGACTTCGCTGACTGTCCAGGTCATCTGGCTCGGGGATCCCCTCTGACATCATGCACGGCATGTCCAAGGACACTGAGCTGGACTTTCCCGCGGGCCAACCCGACGAGCGGGAGCTGCTCCTCAGTTGGCTGCACTTCCTGCGGGGGGCGATCCTGCGCAAGGTCGAAGGTTTGAGCGAAGAGGATGCCCGCTGGCGCCCTGACGACCGGCTGATCTCCCTGCTGGGCATCGTCAACCACCTCACCCATGTCGAGTGGCGGTGGATCGATGGCGCCATGCTGGCTGCTGAGACCAGCCGCAGCGAGGCGGAGTTTCACCCCGGTTCTGAGCTCGCCCTGGCCGATGCGGTCGCGGCTTACCGGGATCGCGCGGAGAAGACCGACGCCGTGATCAGGTCGATGCCATCTCTGGCGGAGCCGACTTCTCGAGGTGACGGCAAGAACCTCCGCTGGGTGGTACTCCACCTGATCAACGAGACGGCTCGCCATGCTGGACACGCTGACTCCACTCGCGAGCTTCTCGACGGCCTCACCGGGGAATAGCCGGGCAGACACCCCGGCACAACCGGGCCCTGCTGCCGGGAGAGCTTGAAGGGCCNNGGGGGGCGGGACGGTCCAACCAGTTTCGCCTCCTTCCTGACTTCTTCTGGCCACACTCCCTATAGAGGACTCCAATTGACGCAGATGCCCTATCGCCGCCTCGGGCGTTCCGGGCTCAAGGTGAGCCTGCTTTCGCTCGGCTCCTGGGTAAGCTTCGGCGCGCAGGTTGACGAAGACAAGGCGCTTGCCTGCATGACCGCGGCCTACGAGGGCGGGATGAACTTCTTCGACAACGCCGAGGCGTATGCCGGTGGACAGTCAGAGCAGATCATGGGTACCGCTCTGGCCCGGGCCGGATGGGCCCGCAACAGCTACGTCGTGTCCAGCAAGTTCTTCTGGGGGCTGGGGGACGGGGTCAACATGTCCAACACCCTGAACCGGAAGTACCTGCTCCAAGCCGTCGACGCGTCATTGGAACGCTTCGGACTCGACTTTCTGGACCTCGTCTTCTGTCACCGGGCCGACCCGGAAACTCCGATTGAGGAGACCGTCTGGGCCATGAACGACGTGATCAACCAGGGCAAAGCCCTCTACTGGGGCACTTCGGAGTGGGCCGCCGATGAGATCCGGGCTGCCTTCGAGATCGCTGAGCGTCACCACCTCCACAAGCCGGTGATGGAGCAGCCCGAGTACAACCTCTTCTCGCGCCAGCGGGTGGAGCAGGAATACGCTCGTCTCTATCAGGACTGGGGACTGGGTCTGACCACCTGGAGTCCACTCGCCTCAGGCTTGCTCACCGGAAAGTACCTGGACGGTGTTCCCGAGGGAAGTCGAGCTGCGCTTCCCGGCTATGAGTGGCTGCGCGACCAGCTGACCGACCCGGAAGCCAATGCCAAGGTCCGTCGCCTCAAGGAGGTGGCCGACCAGCTGGGCTGCTCGCTGGCAGAACTCGCGCTCGCCTGGTGCGCCCATAACCCCCACGTTTCTACGGTGATCACGGGGGCCACCAGTGTGGAGCAGGTCCACCAGAACCTGCGCGCCCTCGACGTCCTCGAGAAGCTCACTCCCGCGGTCCTCAGCCGAATCGAAGACCTCTTCCCGATCGCCTGACGTCCCCGGCCAGGGATTTGCTGGTCAGTCCGCCGCAACATCCCGGGCGGGCGCCAAGTAGCGTCGGAATCCGGGCAGGGCCAGGGAGAGACCGATGCAGGCGACGACGCAGAGCACGCCCCCCGGGACGTGAGCAGGCCGACCGTCAGCGACGAGTGCGTCAGTCGGTAGGCCTGATAGGGAATGGCACCGTAGGTGAGCACGCTGCCCGCCCCGAAACGGTCTGCCCCACCCAGGTCCAGGTATCTCGCTAACGCGACACTAGTTGGCCTCGACGAAGCGGTGCAGGAGGTCGGTCCAGCCCTCCTCGCCGTCGAAGGTGGCTTGAAGACGCTGGGCGTCGTCCCCGATCTGGTCGACGCAGCGGTGCTCCAGCTGGACTCGGGAGCCGCCCCCGGAGGTGGAGGAAAAGCGCACCTCGATCTCGGTTCGGACCGCCGGGTCGTATTTCCAATCGGGCCCCACTCGCCAGCTCAAAACCACTCGTGCCGAGGGTTCGAAGACGAGAGTCTCGCCCCAGGGTGACTCGCAACCGTCTTCGCCCCGTTCGTACCAGCGCCCGCCCGGGTGGGGCTCCATCACGATGGTCACGGCGGCAGCTACCCCGAAGTGGCAGCGGCCCAGGGGCCACCAATCGCCCATACCTGCCGTGAAGCGATCGAAGGCGCGCTCGGGATTGGTCCTGACGTTGACCTCTCGCCGGACCAGAAAACGAGCCTCGGGGTCGGACCGCCGTCCCACCGGCACCCCGCCGACGTCGGCGCTGGGCAAGTTAGCGATCCGTTCCAGATAGTCGCGCAGCTCCTCCACCCCCTTGGAGTTGACCCGGTAGGCGAGCT
>PLDE01000120.1 GCA_003135035.1 Candidatus Dormiibacterota bacterium
CCGTCGATCATGTAGGTCACCGTCTCGAACCCGCGATGCGGGTGCCAAGGGGTTCCCTTCGGCTCACCCGGGGCGTAGTCGACTTCGCCCATCTGGTCCATGTGGACGAAGGGGTCGAGCTCCGCCTTGCTCACGCCAGCGAATGCCCGACGGACCGGGAAGCCTTCGCCCTCCAGGGCACTGGGGGCAACCGTGATTGAGCTCACCGGCCGAGTGCGGATCAGCCCCGGGTCCAGTACCGGGACTCGGGGAAGGGACAGAGGATCCGCCGCGGTGATTGCCGGCATCTGCGCCTCCTGGTGGTTCGCTAGCGCTTGAGGGAAAGTCGTTGCTTAAGCAATTATAGCCCAGCGCGGGCCAGCCTAAGCGCTCGCCGCCTCGCGGGTATGCAGATGTTGCTGACGGGCGGCAATGATCGGCTGAGCCACCTGCGCCGGCACCTCCTCGTAGTGATCGAAGGTCATGGTGTAGCGTCCCCGACCCTGGGTTAGGGCGCGAAGCTCGATGGGAAAGTGGTACATCTCAGCCAGAGGGACGCGGGCTGAAACCTGCTCCAGGCCGGTGCCAACCGGGTTCATCCCTCCGATGTGACCCCGGCGAGCGTTGAGGTGCCCGATGACTTCGCCCATGTGGTCGGCCGGGACAGTGACCACCACCTCCATGACCGGCTCGAGCAGGTAGGCGCCGGCCTTCTCCACCGCCTCCCGCATCGCCATCGCGCCCGCCAGCTGGAAGGCAATGTCCTTGCCATCGACAGGGTGGGTTGAGCCGTCCACCAGCTTCACCTTGACATCGACAATGGGAAAGCCAGCCAGCGCGCCCTGCTCGAGGGTCTGGCGAACCCCCTTCTCAACCGAGAGCCGGAACTGCTGGGGTATGGCTCCGCCGAAGATCTTGTCTTCCCAGACGAACCCAGCCCCGCGGACTAGCGGCTCTATCTCGATGGTGCAGTCTCCGTACAGACCGGCGCCGCCCGACTGCTTCTTGTATTTGTGCTGCTGGCGGGCAGACGCCCGGACCGCCTCCTGGTAGGGCACCTGGGGAACGGCCAGGAGTGCTTCAACTTGGTACTTGCGGCGCAGTTTCTCCAGAGTGACCTCCAAGTGGACGTCCCCAAGCCCGTGCAGCAGGCTCTCGTGGGTGCCCGGCTCGCGCTCGATCCGGAGGGTGGGGTCCTCTTCCAGGATGTGGGTCAGGCCGGAATGGATCTTCTCCTCGTCGCCCTTGGCCTTGGGTCGAATCGCCATGGTGTAGGAAGTGGGCGGAAACTGAGGAATCGGGCTTGCCGCGGTTCCTCGGGGCCCGAGGGTGTCCCCGGTTGCCACGTGGATGAGCTTGGTGGCGGCCCCAATCTCGCCCCTGACCAGCTGCTCAACCGGCTCCAGGGACTTCCCCTTGGGCCGCATCGGCCGGGCGATTCTTTCCTCCGCACCGGTGCGGGTGTTGACAAGGTGAGCATCGCCCTGCAGGCTCCCCCTAACCACCCGGAAGTAGGAGATCTTGCCGAAGGGATCGGCCACGGTCTTGAAGAAGAAGAGGGTTGGTGGGCCGGTTTCGGGGGCCGGCACCGTCACCCGGCCTAGGCAGTTGGCCAGCGCGTCGAGTACCGGCTTGGCCCCCAGCGCGTGGGCCGATGCCGAGACCAAGACTGGGGCCAGTTTGCCGGAGGCGGTCGCTTGGTGGAGAGCCTCGAGTAGCTGATCTGCCGATGGCTCCTCTCCCTCTAGGTAGCGCTCCAGCATCTGATCGTCTGTCTCGGCAACCGCCTCGACCAGCTCCTGCCGTCTCCGCGACACCTGGTCTTGAAGTTCGGCTGGGCAACTCGTTTCGCTGTAACCGCCCTGGGGATCAAAGATGAGGGCTCGCTGGGTAAGCAGATCCACCGCTCCTTGGAAGGAATGCTCGGAACCGATCGGCAGCTGGAGGGCGATCGGCCTAGGCGTGAAGCGGCGCTGCAGCCCGGCATAGGTGGCCTCGAAGTCGGCATGCTCCTTGTCCAGCTTGGTGATGACGATCAGGCGGGGCAGCTGCCGTTCCGCCAGCAGATCCCAAGTGCTCTCGGCACCCAGGGGCGGATTGCCGCCGGCGTTGGCCCCCACCACGATGACCGCCGCGTCTGCGACAGATAGGGCCTCCACGACCTCGCCCTCGAAGTCTTGGAAACCCGGGGTGTCGAGCAGGGCCAGGGCCGAGTCCTTCCAGCGCAGGCAGGCTATTCCCAGCTGCACCGAGATGTGGCGCCGCTGCTCCTCCGGCTCGTAGTCGAGGACGGCGGTTCCCTGATCGGTCGAGCCCAGCCGGGGAGAGGCCCCGGCGGCGAAGAGTAAAGACTCCGCCAGGGTGGTCTTACCGTCGTGGCTGTGGCCCAAGATGGCAACGTTCAGCCCGGGCCCCCGCAAGCCCACTGCCATTCCGAGCCTGATTCTAGGGCCGCTCGCCGCCGATTACAGCACCTGCGGCAAACTGCCGGGAATGGCCATCGACCCCAGCCCGCCTCTGCTCGTTCGGCTATTGCGGCCCTATCCCGATCTGGCGACTCTCGGGGGCGCAAGTGAGCTCTGCCTGCGCCTGACCGAGGGCGACGGTTCCCCCGGGATCGAGGCCCATCTGGCCGGGACCGGAGCCGACCGGGTCGCCCTCCTTGGGGAGGGGACGGTGCTGGTCGAGGGTCGGCTGGACCGTCTGCTTGCGGGAGTCCAATCTCTGCCGGCGGACCTGGCACGATCAGCCACCGTCCGAGCGCTTCGCGACACCCTGGTTCACCTCCAGGGCCCCGCCCCAAGCCTGCGGGTGGGCGACCAGGTCTGGGAGTTCGGCAAGCGCACTTACGTATTGGGGATCGTCAACGTCACCCCCGACTCCTTCAGTGGTGACGGCGTCGGCAGCTGGCCAGAGGCAGCCGTGGAGCAGGCCCGACGACTGGTCGCCGAAGGGGCCGACGCCCTCGACATCGGTGGCGAAAGCACCCGTCCTGGACACGACAAGGTGGAATTGGAAGAGGAGATCAGGCGGGTCCTCCCCGCCCTGGAACTGATCGCCAGCGAGCTGAGCATCCCGATCTTCGTGGACACCAGCAAGCCCGCCGTGGCCCGGGCCGCGCTCGCCGCCGGGGCGGTGGGAGTCAACGACGTATGGGGACTACGTGGCGATCCGGAGATGGCTCAGGTGGTCTCCGAAGCCAGGGCGGCGGTGATCTGCATGCACAACCAGATCGGGCACCAGTACTCCGATCTCCTGAGCGACGTGCTAGCTCAGCTGCAGGGATCTCTGGGCTTGGCCGAGGCGGCTGGGGTTGCTCGTGAACAGGTGGTACTTGACCCGGGCATCGGCTTCGGCAAGATGCCCTCCCAGAACTACGAGGTGTTGCGCCGACTGATCGAGCTCCGAGCTCTGGGCTGCCCGATTTTGGTCGGAACCTCCCGTAAGTCCCTGATCGGGTGGCTGCTGGACGAGCGCCCGGTCGATGGGCGACTGCTCGGGACAGCTGCCACCGTGGCTTGGTCGGTCGCCGCCGGGGCCGATGTCGTGCGCGTTCACGACGTGGCCCAGATGCGGGACGTGACCCGGGTCATGGATATGGTGGCGCGGGGCAGTCGAGCTGAGTCGCCATGGCCTCCCCTTCCTTGAGTTCGAGGGCGGTTCTGTCGCTGGGCAGTAACCTCCCGCCCCGGGGCCACTGGCTCGACCTGGCGTTCGAGGTCTTCCGAGAGGAGGGAGTTGAGGTAGTCGCGGCCTCTCCCCGATGGAACACGACTGCCATTGGCAGTCCGCCCCAACCTGATTTCCTCAACCAAGTGGTCTTGGTCGAGGCGGTCCGGCGCGGGCGAGCCTGGCTCGAACTGGCATTGACGGTGGAGCGCAGGGCGGGGCGCCGACGGGCGGTACCCAAGGGGCCGCGCACGCTGGATGTCGACGTGATCATGATCGAGGGCGAAACCTGGTGTTCGCCCGAGCTGACCGTGCCCCATCCGGCGCTGCTGCATCGCCCCTACCTGTTGCGCGGGGTCGCTCAACTGGTGCCGGGTTGGGTCCTCCCTGGAGAGAGTCGGTCCATTACCGAGCTGGCCCGGGACCTCCTCTCAGGGAGTTGGGCTGGCCTCGGGCCAGCATCGCCAGGGGCCCTAGAGGGGTAGCCGGTCAGCCAAGGCAGGGGTTGCCTTGAGAGTGCTGGCAACCACCTGACACGCTTCTCCCAGATCAGGCGGCTCGCTGAGATCCAGGTACCAAGTCTGCTCGGCATGAAACCGCTCCACCCAGATCCCTCCGTTCCGGACGGCCAGCCCAATCCGGACGGTCCGACCCTCCTGGCCCGGGACGGCGCGCGAGAGTAGCCCCTCCACAGTCTCCAGCCAGCCATGGATCTCGCTCAACTCCCGGAGCTCGTATCCACCGTCTCCGAGGTCGAACTCAGCAACCACCTCGACGAACGGGCGGGGAGGATTGCGGCGGTGGTTGCAGACTTCCTCGTCATCGTGGTAGAGCTCACAGTCGCTGCCCGGACCGTAGGTGCCGATGTAGGTGAGGAGCGCGTCCCAGTGAAAGTGCAGACTCGCGGCGTAGCGGTGCGGTGGCTCGCTGGCGGGAAGCCGGACCGAAGCGTGGAAGGTTCGTTCGCCACTGCTGGGCTCAAGTTCATGGCCGACATCGTGGACCACCAAGGAGGCCCTTTCCAGCCCGTCAAGCAACTCGGCGGCCAGTTCTTCATAGGTGGGGAAGTAGCTCTCCCCCGTCTCTTGACTGTCCTCGTTGCCGTCGTTCTTCATCTGCGCCCTCGCTTCCTCACCTTTTGCCGGACGGTGTCCGTGACCGACAGGACGGCGGCGCCTCCCGGCCGAAGCTGCCTCAGTCGGGCCCCCGCGTAGCGGACCTGCTCGCCACCAAATCCGAGCTTGAATTGGGCCAGCCCGCGCCAGGGGTGCTGGGGGTCGTCGTTCTCGGGAATCCCCCAAAGATCGTAGTGATGACCTCCCTCGTCCCGGGCTCGCAGCATCGCCCGCCACTGCAAGAACTGGTTGGGCATCCGTTCCCGATGCCGACCGGTTGCCCCCCCGTATAGGTAAGTGGCCTCCTCGGCGAACGCAGCGGTGAGGATGGCGGCTACCACCTCACCGTCCACCTCGGCGGTAAGGATGCGGGCAGCCCTTCCGAGCTTCTCCGCGACCAGTTCCAGGTGCTCGGGGCTAGGTAGATGAATTCGCTGCCTCGCCTCGGTCGCTTCAACGCAGGCGATCAACTGGGCCAGGGTGGCCTCCTCGTTGATGACCACGCCGCGGCGTTGGGCTAGGCGCACGTTGTATCGCGTCTTCTCCCGGAACTGCCCAAGGATGGCCTCAGGTTGTGGCCGCAGGTCGACCATCACCGTGGCCAGAGGTTGCCGGGGACGGGCAGCCGCCCAGCCCAGCCAAGGGTGACCCGGCGGAATCTCGTCGGCCGACCAGGGAACCTCGACTTCAAGGACAGCGGCTCGCACCTTCTCGCCCAGCTCAGTTAGGGCCAGCGCTACCGCCTCGAAGGCGGCGATATCGCTGGCCGCACAGACCGGCCCCCGGGGTACGTAGATTCGGGAGAATCCCGGCACCCCACTGCCAGTCACCTGGGCAGACAGCGGCAGGAGCCCTTCTGTCGTTGGGATCTCCAGGCGGTGTATGTCCCAGCCGGCTCGGCCCTGCACCTCTCCCCAGGCAAAGGACTGGAGCAGGTTGGCCGCCGGCCACTCCCGGACCCGGTAGTCCCAGTCAGCTGCCGTCCCCGACCCCGCCGGCAACATCACCGGCGCATTCTGGCAGACGGCTCGACGGGACCTCCCGGGCCACCCCAATTCTGAAGTTGGCCTATGCTAGTATCGCGCGGACCGCAAGTGGGGAGGGCGGGCCCGAATTCACTTCGGGTTGCCCTAAGGGAGCTACTCGCCAAAATGCAAAATCAGGGAAGTCTCGGCCCGACCACCGTGGCTGAGTTGCTCCAGACGATGCAACAGGAGCGGGCAACCGGAACGCTGTCGCTCGCCAGCAACGGCAGTCAATGCTCGCTGCACTTCCTCTTCGGGCACCTCTTCCACGCCGTTGGCGGCGCGGCCGAAGGTGAGCCGGCCGTGATCGACGCCTTGAGCTGGCGGGATGGAGAGTTCAGTTTCAACCCGCGAGCCAAGCTACCACCGGAGGAGACCATCAACAGCTCCACCGAGGACCTCCTGGCGGTCTGGCGCAACGGACACGCCAGTCAACCGGTGGCTGCCGCCGAGGTTTCGGTCACGGTCGCTGCCGCCGTCAGTCCTTCCAGCAACGGTGAGGCGGTGGATGATCTCGACTCCGACGACGAGGACTGGCTGGACACGGTGGCCAGCGGTGAGATGCCCGCGGAGACGGCGCCCTTCCCACCTCCGGCCGCGGCTCCCGCCCCCAGCTTGGAGCGCGCCTTTGCCGCCCCCGCTCGGCAGGTCCCGGCATCGACTCCCCTCCCCAGCCCCAAGCCGGAGGTTGCCACCCCGAGTTGGCCGGCCAGCCGCCAGCCGAACTCGGCCGCGCCGGCATCCGCCGAAGCGACCCGACCAGCGCCGACATCGCGCCCGGCGACCGTGCCTCCGAGCAGCGGGCCGCCAGCCGGGTCGGCAGCGCGGCAGGTAGCCGGCTCCAGCAAGAGTCAGCTGTCCCTGGTGATCCCGATGCCCTCCGGAACTTCGCTGCACAGCGGACTCAAGGCGAGCTTCTTGAACTTCCCCATGCTGCTCAAGACGCTGACCCAGGACGGTTTCTCAGGATACGTGAGCATCGCCGGGGAGAAGGACTCCCGGAATATCGGGCACATCCTTTTCCGCGACGGTGCGGTGATCCAAGCCCAGCACCGCTCGGGAGGCTCCTACCGGAGGCACAAGGCCGCCCTTCAGGAGGTGGTTCGGGGAGTCGCCGCAGGAGAGGGTTTGATCGACGCAATCGAGATCACTCCCGATCTGGCGGAGTCGGTGAGCGGGTTGATCGTCGCCAATACCGTGTTTCTCCAATTGCCTTCGCGCATCGTCGACTTCGATGCCTTGGTTGAATACGTGGAAGAGCAGCCCCTGACGGGCGGCATCCTGGTCACCTCGGGCCAGGACCAGGTGTCGGTGGTCCTGTTGAGCGAGGGTCACGCCAAGGGCAGCTACAGCTTGCTCAGCCCCGAGCTCAGTGAGGGTCCGGGGATCGCCGCCGCGGCCTGTGGGGAGCGCGACGCTCGGATCGACGTCGTCGCGGCTCCTCCGGGAACCCTCCCGGCGATCGAGCTAGGGGATATCGGCTGACCCTTCGGAAGATGCTCCCGGGATCACCGAGCCCCCGGCGGTTTTTCCTTCTGTTCAGCCCCGCAGTCGCCCTCCTGGCGGCCTCCGTCCTGACTGGGTGCGGACCCCTGAACCCGCCGCAGATCACCAACGTCGCGCCAGCTCCCAGCCAGGGTGCGGTTCACACCAGCGATCCGCTGGTGATCACCTTCAACACCCCCATGAACCAACTGTCGGTGGAGCGTCGCCTCTATCTGCGCACCAGAAAGGACCACTTCCCACCGGACTGTTCGATCGCCCGGGCGGCCGCCCGGCGCAAGAGCGGGTGCCACTTCTTCTGGCGCACCCCGAAGGTGATGGCCTTGGAGCATCCAGGCCATCCCTGGGCTCTTATCACCACCTACCGAGCAACTCTGCTCGGCGGAATTGAGGCCGCCAACGGAGCCGTCAATCCGCTCTCGCACTCATGGGAGTTCTCCACGGAAGGCGGGCCCCAGGTATCGGCCACCACCCCCACCACCGGGGGAACGATCGGACCGAACCAGCCGATCTCCATCAACTTCAGTCGGGACATGAACCCGAAGGCGGTGCAGAGGGCGATCAACCTCACCCCAGCCCCGGTGGGCGGATACCAACTGGCCCGGAGCTCCTCTGTTCCGGGCCGGTTCCTGATCGAGCCGAATCTGCCGCTCCCCGCCGGAACCAGCTACACACTCTCCATCGCTCGGTCGGCCCTCGACGTTGACGGAAACAAGCTCCAGCGGGCCGCAGTCATCCACTTCGCGGTAACCCCGTTGGGAAGCGCGACCTCGGTAGTTTTCCCGGTCGGGGCTTCGGCTGGAGATTACACGGAGGTGCTCGCCGCTTCGCCTCCCCAGCTGGCCGGAGACCCGCCCGCCCTGCGTGTGCTGGCCAGCGCCGGCGCGGGGCAGCACTATCTCTACACGTGGCCATCGCCCAGCGGGTCCCGACTGGCCGTCGAGCTGGCCGGGGGGCAGCCGATTCAAGTGACCGATCTCAGCACCGGCAAGAGCACCAGCGTCCTGGGGAGCACCGGCAGTACGGGCGCCGCCTGGAGCCCGGACGGGCAGCAGCTGGCCTTCGTGGTCGGCGGTGCCTTGCGGGTGTACACCGTCTCCAACTCGACCTCGGTGACTCTGGCCACCTCGCCGAGCATGCAGGGGCCGCTCAGCTGGCGCCCAGACGGACAGGTGGTGGTTGCGGTCGCTGCCCCCACGGGAGATCCGACCCGCGTCGCCCTGCTCAGTCCCGGTCTCAAGGCGATCACCTTCCTCCCCACCTCAGCCGCAACAGTGGCTGATGAGGACGACCCGGTCTGGAGCCCGGACGGCAGCAGCCTGGCCTTCGGGGTCGGCAGCGGCAGTGATCAGGCGCTCTGGATTTACCGACCTCTGGATAGCAGCTCGGCGCTCGCGCTGATTGCCAACCAGGTGGGCGAGCCGCTGGCCTTCCTCGATCTGGACAGCATCTTGGTACGGCAACCAAGCGGGGATCTGGCGGCGGTATCAACCACAACGGGGATCTCCACCGTGATCGTCGGTGGCCGATATGGCCACTACCCCATAAGTGCGGCCGCGACCTCGACCGGGCGCCAGGTCGCCTTCACCCTGCTCGTTGACGGCCGGGTCCAGGTCTATCTCGCCAACGACGACGGCACCGGAGTCGCCGCCTTGACCGACTTCTCCGCCAAGGACTCCTTGAATGCCGGGCCGCCTGCTTTCGTCGGCGGCTGACACGGAGGCCCAACTCCTCCGGCTCTGCCCGGTACCCTCTCTCTGATGGTGATTCGGCGGGAGCGGGGATCTGGATGGGACCATCCCCGCTGGCCCCGCCATACCGCTTTGATAGCGGTCGTGCTGGCACCGGTGCTGGTGGGCACCGGGGTCACGGCTCACTACCGGGTGGTACCCGCGGACAAGCTGATGGAAGAGGCCCTGGCCCTGGCCAACACCATCGCCGACAACGCGCCCCTGGCCGTGCGGGCCTCGAAGCAGGTGCTCAAAGTGGCCGGTGAGCTGCCCGATGCGGACGGCT